>CAZHWK010000193.1:0-4364 GCA_964536405.1 uncultured Oscillospiraceae bacterium | reverse complement strand
AATACAGCACCCCGCCCAAAAAGAGGGCAATGGCCAAATAGAGCCGCACCAGCCCCCCCTCTGCCACCTGGGCATAGACAAACAGGGCCACGGTCACTGCCACCCAAAACAAAAAATCCAGCAGCCCTCCCAGCCACCGCCAGGAAATGCGGCAGCGCAGGATACGAAACACATCGTATATAAGCCCCGCCCCCAGGCCAAGCAGCACCGCTCCCACCAGGGCGAGGGCCTGGGCCTCCACCGAAATATCCATCAGCCAAACAGCCGGGCCAGCAGACCGCCGCCCCGCCCGGTCTCCTCCTCATAGGTCAGGGATTCCACATCCCCCTCCACCTTCAGGTCGCCCCCTTCCAGGCTGAGGGCCTCAATGTGCAGGTTTTCACCCCGCACCACCAGGGCACCCATGGCGGTGGCCATGACCACGGTGTTTTCATCAAAGCTCTCCACCTCTTCCACCCCGGAGATTGTCAGCTTTTTTCTTCCATCCAGCACCACCGTGTGGCGGGGCTGTGTCGCATCAAAGGGCATACCGCTCCCTCCTTTTCACCACCAATGTATGGGACGAGGCCCTGTATTATGCCCCTTGACTTTCCTCCCTGGGTGTAATAGTCTGTATCATAGAGAAAGGAGGGTCTTGCCATTGCGAAGTGATTACTATACCCTCATACAGCCCGATGCTGTACCCCCAATCCCCCCTACACCTCCCAAAAAGAAACGGCGGGGTCATGCCCTGCCCCTTTTCCTGTGTTTTCTGTTCCTGCTGACGACTGGCACGGGATTTTTGGCTTGGCAGTACGGTCTGCCATCCCTCACCTCCCCATGGGACCTTCTGCCCACCCCGGACTTCCATGACAATCCCTATTCCCAGCTTCCCTTCCCCACACCGGCCCCGGTGGAAACCACCATTCGGAAGCTGGCCGCCCCTGGCGAAAGCACGTTAACCCTCCTGGAAAAGACAAACGAGGGTTTGAGCGCCGCCGACATTTACGCCAGGGTTAGTCCGGCCATCCTCTCGGTCACGGCAGAGTATGACCAGGGCGGCGGGGCCGAGGGCACGGGGGTCATCTTTGATGAGCGGGGCTATTTCATCACAAATGCCCATGTGATTACAGGTGCCTCACGGGTGAATATCACCCTCTCCAACGGCCGGGAGTATCCCGCCTATCTCATCGGCATGGATGAGCAGACCGACCTGGCCGTTTTAAAATTTTCGGCCTCCAACCTGACGGTGGCCCCCTTCGGCTCCGACCTCAACCTTGTGGTGGGGGAGGATGCCTACGCCATCGGCAATCCCCTGGGCAGCCGCTTCCGTGGCTCCATTACGGAGGGGATTATCTCGGGCATTGACCGCAGCATCCATGTGGATGGGTACGACATGACCCTCATCCAGACCAGTGCCGCCATCAACACCGGCAGCTCGGGCGGTGCCCTTGTCAATACCGACGGCCAGGTGGTTGGCATCACCAACATGAAAATGATGTCCTGGCAGTCCACGGTAGAAGGCCTTGGCTTTGCCATCCCCTCCACCACTGTGGAGGCGGTCGTGGGCAGCATCATGAAACAGGGCTATGTCTCCCGGCCCGTGCTGGGCATTACGGTGCGCCCCGCCCGGGTGCCCGAAGAATGCAGCGTCACCGGATTGTACGTGGACGATGTCCACCCATTTTCCGACGCCTATGCTCAGGGCCTGCGCCCCGGCGATGTGCTGGTAAGTGCCAATGACACCGACCTGAAGCGCAACGACGACCTGTTGGCAGAGCGTACCGGCCTGGATGTGGGGGACACCATCACTCTGTCCTGGCTCCCTGGCGGCACAGGTACGCTGCAAACCGCCGACATTACCCTGGTGGAGCAGTCCATCCTCACCGCTGGAGAATCGGATTCCTCAAAATCGTAATTCTTTTTCTATAAAAATACAAAAGCAGCGTGGAGAAACGATCTCCACGCTGCTTTTTCCTGTTTGTCACAGAATTTTTAATGGGTATCGGAAATGGCCGCTACCCCGCTCACCTTGCGGATGGGCCGCCAGACCAACAGGGACACGGCGTAGTCCACGCTGGAGTGCAGGGCGGTCCCCACACCCACCAGCATGAGAATGGCCCCAAAGCCGCCCTGGGCAAACTTTTCGGCCATACCGGCCATGCCGCCCAGATAGAGGGAAATGACCACCGCCAGCTCCAGCAGGGCATGGACCACCGCAATCACGGTGCAGAACAGTACGTTACTCCCGGTGGAGTAAAAGGTATCGGGGTGCTTTTTCAGCCACAGGGCGCCCCCCACGGCCCAGACCGTATGGCTGAGGGCCCGCAGCCACACATCCACAGGCAGGCCGCTGAACACAAAGCCCACCGTAGTCCCCAGGGACACCGCCAAAGCGGTCATAGGGGAGATGCACATAGCCAAAAAGATGGCCACATGGGAGGCTAGGGTAAAGGACATGGGGGGGATATAGATTTTTGCGGGCATGACCATGGGAATCATAATTCCCACAGCACACAGCAGGGCCGCTACGGCCAGTCGGTACACGGATTGTCGGCGATTCACAGACAACTCCTCCTCACAAAATTTGTTCCATTATAAAGCTTGTGGGCTTGCCTTGTCAACCGGCCGCACTGAAACCTCTCCGGTGGAAAGGGCTTCCACCCTCCCATCTTCAAATTCCACCTCCAGGCGGAACGCCTCGTCAATCCCAAGGGCAAAGCCCTGCCGCCGCTCTCCGGCGTTCAAAACCCAAACCTCCCGCCCCGGGGTGACGCAGCGAACCCGGTACTGTTCCAAATACTCCTGCTTTCCCTCCGGGAAGGCCCCGCAGACCCGGTCCAATTCCTCAATGAGGGCCCGGGCCAGCTCGGTTCGGCTTGGCGGGACATTCAGCCACTGTCCCAGAGAGGTGGCCTGCCCTGCCACTTCCGGGGGAAAGTCCTCCGGATTTTGGCTGACGTTGATGCCGATGCCCGCCACCACATAGTCAAGCCTGTTCCCTGTCATGCCCATTTCACACAGGATGCCGCACAGCTTTTTTCCCTCCACCTGCAAGTCATTGACCCACTTGATGTCGGAGGCCAGACCGCAAACCTTCTCCACCGCCCGGGCGGCCGCCACTGCCACCCAGGCCGTCAGGTCGGTGGCCTGTTCCGGGGTAGACCGGGGGCGCAGCAGGGCGGACAGGTAAAGCCCCTTCCCCTGGGGCGAAACAAAGGACCGCCCCTGCCGTCCCCGGCCCGCTGTCTGCACCTCGGCTGTGACCACCAGCCCCTGTGGCTCCCCTCCCTCTGCCAGGATCTTCACATAATTGTTGGTAGAGTCCACTGCCTCCAGACATTCCACCCTGCTCCCAATCCGTGCTCCGGCCCCTGTCAGATCCTTACTTTGCAGCCGCTCCACAGCCTTTCCCCCTTTATATCGGTCTTATTTTCCGTGTTTTAGTCCATTTTATCACACTGAAAAAGGTTGACAACCCCTGTCGGGTATTGTATGGTAAATTGTCTTATGATTTCTATACTTTAGGAGGATTTTCTTTATGCGCCCAACCCGCCGACTTGTCCTGACTGCCCTGTTTGCCGCCCTCACTGCCGTGGGTGCCTTTCTCAAAATCCCCACCCCCCTTTCGGCCATCTCTCTTCAATTTTTCTTCACCGTAGCCGCCGGTGTCCTCTTAGGCCCGGTCTGGGGGGCCGCCTCTCAAGGGGTCTATGTGGCCCTGGGACTCATCGGTTTGCCCATTTTTACCGCCGGGGGCGGTCTTTCCTACCTGGTACACCCCACCTGCGGTTTCCTCTTCGGTATGATTGGCTCGGCCGCTGTGGCCGGTCTGCTCTGCCGGAATACCATTACCCCCAAGCGGGTCTTTCTGGCCGGCCTTGCCGCCCTGGCCGTTCTCTATCTCATTGGCCTGCCCTATATGTACGCCGTGCTCAACCTCTATCTGGGCCGGGGCATGAGTGCCTGGGCCGTGTTTAAGGCCGGATGCCTTATCTTCCTGCCGGGGGATTTTCTGAAGCTGGCCGTGGCGGCCTGGCTGCTCCCCATCCTGAACCGCCGCCTGCCTGATGCATCCTGACGGCTGTACCGTTCCCTGCGAAACCAAAAATGCCATGGGTCAAGTTGACCCATGGCATTTTCTGTTATCCATCTATATCCACGCTTGCATAGACTTCGCCGGGCAGGGCATCGGCCAGCTCCACCAGCACCACATTCAGGTCCCCCCGCTCCCAGACGGTGGGGGCATAAAGCTGTTCATTCCTCGGGTCCCGAATGGGGAGGGAGGCCGTCATTTTCGTTCCGCCGCCCGTTCTGGCCTGGGTAAGAATAAGGCCCCCGTGAAGCACCACAATCTCCCGCACCAGCCTCAGCCCCACCCCGGT
>CAZHWK010000192.1:0-4369 GCA_964536405.1 uncultured Oscillospiraceae bacterium | reverse complement strand
TCCACGACTTTGACTTCAAAGTCAACCGAAAAAAGCTCCCGCAGGGCCTTTTGAATGGCGGGGAGATAGCGGGTGGAGATAATGTCCCGCTTAAAATCAGAGGGGGAACACAGGGTAAAGGTATTCTCGTCCAGGGAAACGGCACTGGCATCTCCAAACCAGGTTTCAATGGTGGTGGAGGTCATGTCGGCCTCCATCAGGGACAAAATCTTTGCCCAAACATCGCTTGGTACGTTCATGGAAATCCTCCAGAAATCAAATCGAATTCATCCTATCATTATACCAAAAAACACCCTCAGAAGCAAGGAAATCCCCCCAATTCTTATATATAATTGTATCCACATTCTTGTGCGCCCAGACAGACAAGCCCACAAGATATAGTAAACCCTTGAAAACATAAGCATTTTTCTGAAAAAGAAGGTTGACAGGGGTTCCTTTTATAGGCTATAATATCGTTTGCGTCTTCATACCTCGGTTTGTGGACTCAAACAGGAAACCACGAAAGGGATTCGGCCTTTCGTTGTGGACGGGTGAAAGCCCGGATTTACCTTATTAGGAGGTGTCAGTATGGTTCGTACCTACCAGCCCAAGAAGCGTCACCGTTCCAAGGTCCATGGCTTTCGTAAGCGCATGGCTACCAGCAACGGCCGCAAGGTCCTGGCTCGTCGCCGTGCCAAGGGCCGTGCCCGTCTGTGCCTGTAATCAGGCCAGCCTGAAAAAAATGACGACCGGGAAGGAGCAATCCTTCTTTGGATAGACCGGGGCGGGGGAGTATTCCCTACGCCCTAGTGTCGTATCCGGAAAAACGCTGCATAAATCCACTGATCCGAATATTAGGTGGGCTTTGTCAGCGATTTTTTAGCTTTTTTCTGTAAAGGGGAGTACCCTGTGAAGCACACCATATCGCTGAAATACAATCATGTTTTCCAGCGCCTGTACCGAAAGGGGGCCTCGGCGGCTTCCCCAAACCTTGCTCTTTACATCCGTAAAAACGGGGTTGGGAAAAGTCGTCTTGGTCTGACCGTGGGGACCAAGGTGGGAAAGGCCGTGATTCGGAACCGGACCCGCCGTCGCCTGCGGGAGATATACCGCATCCATGAGGATCGCCTTTTGGATGGCTATGATGTGGTGGTGGTGGCCCGTGTTCGGGCCGCCCATGCCCCCTATGCCGTTTTGGAGCGGGATTTTCTCCGTCTGGCGGACAAGCTGGGCCTTGTGAGGAAGGAGAAAGAGGGATGAAAACCCTTCTTTTGAGTCTCATTGGGTTTTATCGGCGCAACATTTCCCCAACCCGGCCACCCTGCTGCCGGTTTATCCCCACCTGCTCGGCCTATGCTCTGGAGGCGGTGGAGAAATACGGCGCATGGAAGGGCGGGGTTTTGGCTCTTAAGCGGTTTTTGAAGTGCAACCCCTTTTACCGGCAAAAAAGCATCGTCTATGACCCTGTACCATAAAGAAGTGCGGAGGATAAGCGTGCCGAAAAAATAAGGCAAACGCAGATCAAAAAACAGGCCAGTGGAACACTGGCGGCATTTTTGGCGGAGTGATGACTTATTTTTTCGAACAGCACGCCCAATCCGCAGCATGACAGGCGGAGTTTCGGGAACACGGCCTGCGGGCCGTTCGCAAACGGCGAAATGCCCGCCCGCCGAAGCGGGCGAACCTCCCCCCGCTCTATCAGCGTGCCGGGCTTACGCTAAAAACTTGCCCCTGGCCAGCGTGCCCAATCCGAAGCATAACAACATCCCGGCATTTCCCTGCGGACCGGCGGCAGTCCATGGTGCCGTCACGCCAATTATAAATTTGGAGGCGCAAACATGAGTATTATTCTAAAACCTTTTGCCTGGCTGCTGCTGGTGTTTTATAACCTGGTCAGCAACTACGGCATCGCTCTGTTTCTCTTTGCCCTGGTGGTAAAGCTGATTTTGTTCCCCGTGTCCCTGAAGGGCAAGCGGAGCATGATTCAGATGAATATGCTTTCAGGCAAAATGCAAAAGCTTCAAAAACAGTACGGAAGCGACAAAGCACGCTATAATGAAGAAGTGCAGAAGCTCTATGAGAAGGAGAAGGTCAACCCCATGGGCGGCTGTCTGTGGAGTATGCTTCCTCTGTTCATCCTTCTTCCCCTGTATGCTGTTATCCGTCAGCCTCTTCAGTACATGATGAACCTGACTGGCGAAGAGATTACCGCCGTGGCCAACGTTCTGGATTGGAGCAATGTGGCCGCTTCCATGGGTTGGATCAAAGAGGCCGCCCCCTATACCGCAGGGGCTTATAACGAGCTGTTTTTGGCCTCCCTCATTAACTCGGACAACCTGTCTGCTGTCCAGGCCGCCGTGGGCGAGGGTGCCAAGGTTATGGCCATGAACTTCCGGTTCCTGGGCATGGATATGTCCCAAATTCCCACCTGGCAGTTCTGGTCCAACGGTATGGATTGGACCACCATCGGTCTGTTTCTGCTGGTTGTGGTGTCGGCCTGCACCGGTCTGCTCTTCTCCCGCATTTCCATGAAGACTAACTCCATCAATCAACAGGCCCAAAGCGGTCAGGCCGCCCAGACCAATAAGATGATGATGTGGATGACCCCTCTGATGAGCATCTGGATTGGCTTTATGATGCCCGGCCTGCTGTGCTGGTACTGGATTGCCAACAACATTTTGTCCATGGGTCAGGAAGTCATTTGCAGCAAGATGCTGAAAAAGGACTATGAGGAAGCCGCTCGGGTGCAGGCCGAGAATGAGGCCCGGGAAAAGGAAGAGGAAAAACGCCGTAAGCGTGAAAACGCCGAACGCCGTGCTCTTGAAGCCGAAGAGGCCAAAAAGCATAAGAAGTCTGCCCCCAAGAAACAGGAAGTTTCTAAGCAGGATAAGGCTGTGGCGGAGGTCAGCCGGGTGGGTCTGCGGACCTATGCCCGTGGCCGTGCCTATGACCCCGAGCGGTTTGGCGGTGTAACCGTGTATACCGATCCCTCTGCCCCCGTGGATGAGGCGGCCATGGAAAAGGCCCTTTCTGCCAAGGAAAAGCGCAAGGAACAGCAGGCCATTACCGCCGCCCTGGAAGACAGCTTGAAGGACGAAGAGACGGCTGTGGAAGTTGTGGAAACTTCTGCTGTCCAGCAGGTGGAAGAGGATGAAATTCCCCCTGTGACAAAGACTTCTGAGGAAGAAAATACCGAGTTTGTGGAAGAGTCCTTCCAGAAGGAAGACTCCGCCGCCGAAGACGAAGAAAAGCAGTAAAGGAGTGATACCGATGCTGAAATATATTGAAACCACCGGCAAGAATGAGGAAGAGGCCATTGCCAAGGCTCTGAGCCAGTTGGGCATGGACCGTGACGATGTATCCGTGGAAATTTTGGAACGGCCCAAGTCTGGTTTTCTTGGCATTGGCAGCACTCCCGCCAAGGTCAAGGTCAGCTATGAAGCACCCGACGAACCAAAAGAAGCCGAGCCCTGCTGCGCCCCTGCCCAGCCCGCTCCCAAGGCCGAGCCTTGTAAGCTGGAAGATGTTACTGTCACCCCGGTCAACACCCTTTTGACCGAGGCTGCCGACGGCGAAGTCAAGCTGGCCATTGAAGCCTTCCTGTCCGGGCTGATGCACCATATGTTTGTGGAGGCTCAGGTCAAGGTGATGGTGGATGCCGAGGGCATTTACGAAGTAGAGCTGGTGGGCCATGATCTGGGGGCCCTCATTGGCCGCCGGGGCGAAACTCTGGATGCCATCCAGCAGCTGACCAATTATTCGGTCAATCGTGGCCGTGCCAAGCGGGTGCGTATCCACGTGGATGCCGAGCATTACCGTGCCAAGCGGGAAGAGGCCCTGGTGCGCCTGGCCAATAAGGTGGCTGGAAAGGTGGTCAAGTACCGTCGCAGCGTGACTTTGGAGCCCATGAACGCCTATGAGCGTCATGTCATCCACACCGCTTTGCAGGATGTGCCCGACGTAAACACCTACTCGGTGGGAAGCGAGCCAAACCGCCGCACCGTGGTTGCCTACGGAAAAGATTGATAAAAACCCCCCGGCTTTGCCGGGGGGCTTTTTGCATACCCGATCAGAAGAAAATTTACGGCCTGCAAACAGGGATGAGGTTTAAATCCTATTAGGCACGCTCCCGGGTCGATAACCTCTTCGACTTCGCAAAAATTTACCTTTGCCCGCTTCGGCGGGAAAGGAAACGTGCCGTGACCCACGGCAAGGGAAGGATTTCGCCGTTTGTGAACGGCGAGGACGTTGCGCCGCCCCCGGCGCAGGGGGCCAAACGACTTTTTTACCAGCGGTCCTAGGGTTCCCCCCGGCCCGCAAGCGTGCCGGGCTTACGCTAAAAACTTGCCACCGGCAAGTTTTCTTAACGCTGCAGCCAAAGAAAATGGGG
>CAZHWK010000191.1:0-4399 GCA_964536405.1 uncultured Oscillospiraceae bacterium | reverse complement strand
ACCCTCGGTAAAGCGGGAGCCGTGGCAGGGACAGTCCCAGGTATGCTCGGCCCGGTTCCACTTTAGGGCACACCCCATATGAGGACAGCGAGGAACCGTGGGGGTAATCAGATGCAAGACGCTTTCAGCCCCATTCACCGCCAATTGAGGATGCAGAATACTTCTGGCCGGGTCAAACACCTGGGCCAGCTCATCTTCCTTGCCCTGCACCAAATTTGTCAGCAACCGGGCCGCCACCATGGAGGAGGTCATGCCCCATTTGTTAAAACCACTGGCCACCAACACCTGGGGCCGACCCTTGGTATAGGGGCCGATATAGGGCATTCCGTCCAGACTCATACAGTCCTGGGCCGCCCAGTGATATTTCTCGTTGGCCTTTGGATAAAATTTTCGCCCTATGGCCCGAAGCTCGGCCCAACCATCCCCCTGTTTACCGGTGCGGTGACTTCCACCCCCCAGCAAAAGCAGACCTTCGGCATTTCGGAAGGACAGACCGCACTTATTTTCATCCAGATACATCCCCCCCAAGTCAGGGGCACCTTTCAACCCCAGCACATAGGAGCGGTCCTGATATAGCTTCAGAAAATAAAACCCCCGCTGATTCAAAAAGGGAAAGTGGGTGGTCACAATAACCCGCTGGGCCATGACCCTTCCCCGGTCGGTGACCGCCGTCCCGCCCCGCAGCTCGGTCACCCGGGTGTGCTCGCAGATGGGCAGGTTTTGAGCCAGATGGGCTGCAAATTGCAGGGGATGAAACTGGGCCTGGCCTGGAAACTCCACCGCCCCTACGGTGGGAAAGGGCAGGGGGAGATTCTCGGCCAATTTGGCCGGATATCCCAAACTGTCTAAGGCCTTCAACTCCCGTTCCAGCCCGGCCCGGTCGGTTCGGGAGTAGACCAGGGCCGGCTTCTCCTCCAACCCACAGGGGATGTCCCGGCAAAGTCTTTTATACTCCTCCACCGCCTTCAAATTGGCCTTTAGATAAAGCCCCGCCTTCTCCTGCCCGAAGGTTCGCACAAACTTATCATAGCAAAGCCCGTGCTGGGCGGTAATCTTTGCGGTGGTATTCCCTGTGGTTCCCGAGCAGAGGGTGTCGGCCTCTAAAAGCAAGCAGTCTACCCCAGCTTCCTTTAAAAAATAGGTACACAGTATTCCGGCCAGCCCCCCGCCAACGACCAGCACATCGGTTCTGGCGTCCCCTTCCAGGGGCTGGAAATGGGGCATGGTGACGGTATTGTTCCACAGGGATTTCATGGGCATTTCCTCCTTGCACAAGCTACAAGGTAGTATGCTCCTCCAAAGCCAAATCATTCCCCGGTTCCTTTCGCCTGATCCGGACAAAACAGCAGGCCAGATACAAAAGGGCCACCACCCCGCAGAATATCAGCAGTTCTGCCTTTACCCTGCTGAACGAAACATACAGTTCACGGTTCATGTCCAGCACATAATCGTAAATATAGCCGTTGCGGATGGCCACCACCTTATTTTTGTCCGTGAGCATGGGCAGAAAGCAGCAGGCCAAGGTCAGCCCCAGGGAGGGAACAAGCATCCCACGCCGCCCCTTCTTCCAAAATAGCAAAACACACAGGGCAAGCCCCAATGCCATCAGCCCACAGAAAAGGGGGGATTGCCAACGGTAATACCAAATAGGCAAATCGGGCAGGCTGAAGCTCATCCAATACATCACCCCCGCCATGGGAATGAGCAGGGGGACCACCTTTGCCGCCGTCATGGGGCAGAATTCCAGCACAAGCTCCCCCGGCTTCAGCCAATCGCCCAGCTTTCCCTCTTCCCGATTCCAGCGGTAAATCAAAAGCTGTGTCACCGCTGTTGCCAGAAAGGCCAGCAACAGGCAAGCCGCCCCCACCCAAAGGATGTGACCCTTCAGCCAAAAAAGGGCCCGAATGTTCCAGTCATTGGCGTTGTTTATGGTCATGGTAAGCGGGAGAACCATAAGGGCCGCCACCCCCCGAAGGAAGATGACCACATTGACCGACAGGTTCATCACTCCGTTGGATAGGAAAAACCACGAACTGCGGTAGGAGTAGTATTTTTGCAAATACACCCCATAGGCCATGCACCCCAGATAAGCCAGGTAGCACAGCAGCCCCGGCATGAACAAATCCAGCAGAAAAAACAGCACCCCGCCCCCCAGGGCGAAGGCGAAGGACAGCAGACTCTGCCAGTCGGCGGTGGTCAGGGTACGGATGGGCTTTTGCTCGTCCAGCAGGTCGTCGGTGCTCACCCCCAGGGCATGGGCCAAAGGCACCAACAGGGGAACGTCGGGAAACCCTCCATCACTCTCCCACCGGGATACGGTTTTGTTGCTGACCCCCAATTTCTCTCCCAGGGCCTGCTGGGTCAGGTTCTTGGCTTGGCGGTATTCTTTCAGTCGTTCTCCAAAGCTCTTTGCCATATTCCTCGCCTCCTTATGTCCGTATCATAGCATTTCCACCTCCATTTCACCACCCCACAGCCCGGGAATTTTATCTCGGCCTATGAAGAATGGATCCAATAGCCCCCTCTTTCCCCGGTCGGAGCCGGGACTTTTCTCCCCGCAGGGCATTTTTCCCCTTTCTGCCCTTTTTCTTGCCCCCGGCCCTTTTTCTGTGATACACTGTGTACGGTGATGATAATGATAAGACTCAATAACCTCTCCCTGGCCCCGCCGGGGAGTGAACAACAGCTCAAAGCAAAGGCGGCCAAACTGCTGGGGGTAAGTCCGGACAGCTTCACCGCCTTTTCGGTGGTGCGTCAATCCATTGACGCACGCAAAAAGAACGACGTCCACTATGTCTATACGGTGGATGTTTCCCTTCCGGACGAGGCGTCCGCCGCCCGCAGGGCTGGGGGCAAGGCCCAGCCCGCCCCGGAGCGGCCTCCCTATGCCTTTCCCCCTGTCACCCGTACCTCCCCCCTCCCTCCTGTGGTGGTGGGGCTTGGCCCGGCCGGTCTGTTTGCCGCCCTCTTTCTGGCCCGGGCCGGACTGCGCCCCATCGTGCTGGAGCGGGGAAAGCCGGTGGAGGAGCGGGCCAAAGACGTTTCCTCCTTCTGGTCGGGCGGGGAGCTGGACCCCAACTCCAATGTCCAGTTTGGGGAGGGCGGGGCCGGCACCTTTTCAGACGGCAAGCTGACCACAGGCACCCACGACGGGCGGATTGCCCCCGTGGTGGAAGCCCTCATTGCCCACGGTGCCCCTCCTGACATTCGCTTCTCCCACAAGCCACACATTGGCACCGACCTGCTGCGAGAGGTGGTCAAAAGCATCCGGGAAGAGCTTTTGGAGTTGGGGGCCGAGGTGCGTTTTTCCCATCAGTTTGTGGGTGTGAAGCAGTCAGGGGGCCTGGTCACCGGGGTGGAGGTTTTGGCCCAGGGCAGCCGCTATACCCTGGAAACCGATGCCGTCATCCTGGCCCCCGGCCACTCGGCCCGGGACACCTTTTCCGCTCTGTTGGAGCAGGGGGTGACCATGGAGCAAAAGCCCTTTGCCATCGGGGTTCGGATTGAGCATCGGCAGGCCCTGGTCAGTGCCGCCCAATATGGCCCCGCCTGGGAAAAACTTCCCCCTTCGGATTATAAGTTGGCCTGCCATCTGCCGGGTGGCCGCAGTGCCTTTACCTTCTGTGTCTGCCCTGGGGGGGAAGTGGTGGCCGCCGCTTCCGAGCCGGGGCGGCTGGTGACCAACGGCATGAGCCACCGGGCCCGCTCGGGGGAAAACATCAACGGCGGCTTTTTGGTGGGGGTGGGACCGGAGGACTTTGGCTCCTCCCATCCCTTGGCAGGTGTAGCCTTCCAGCAAACCTGGGAGGAGGCCGCCTTCCGCTTGGGTGGCGGGGACTATACCGCCCCGGCCCAGCGGGTGGGGGACTTCATTCAGGGCCTATCCTCCACCGGGATTGGCACGGTACGCCCCACCTACCTGCCCGGAGTTCGCCCCGGCACGCTGGACGGCTGTCTGCCCGGCTTTGTGCTGGATACCTTGCGGGGGGCCTTGCCCGTCTTTGACCGCAAGCTCCATGGCTTTGCCCACCCTGATGCCCTGCTCACCGGGGTCGAAACCCGCTCCTCCTCCCCTGTCCGTCTGGTGCGGGACGACAGCCTGCAATCCCTCTCCCTCCGGGGCCTCTACCCCTGCGGCGAAGGGGCGGGCTATGCAGGTGGAATTGTGTCAGCCGCCGTGGATGGTATTAAGGTCGCAGAAGCCATCGCTCACCCCTAGCCCCTTCGCCGGGCCCCCACCACAGGTGGGGCGGCCCTTGGGCCGTAAATTCGACCATCGGGAGAATTTCCGCAGGGCGAATTCACTTTCCCCAAGGATGTCCAATCACCCTTCAAAAAAAGCCGCATAAGCGTCTTTTTTTGCATTTTCCGCCCTTTTTCTTTCCATATTCTTTATAAG
>CAZHWK010000190.1:0-4436 GCA_964536405.1 uncultured Oscillospiraceae bacterium | reverse complement strand
TGGAACCGCCACCACCCTGTCGGTCATCGACGGCCAGGGGGCTTATCTGGGCGGCATGATTATTCCTGGCATCCGCCTGGCCGTCGATGCCCTTTCCGCCCGAACCAGCCAGCTTCCCCGGGTGGACCTGGACCAACCACTCACCCGCCTTATCGGCAAAAATACGGTGGACTGTATGCAGGCTGGAGCCCTCTATGGGGCGGCCGCCATGCTGGACGGCATTATCCAGCGTGTTGAAGAGGAGCTTGGTCGGCCGGCAGGCAGTTTGGTGGCCACCGGCGGGCTGTTCGGCCCGGTTTCCCCCCATTGCAAGCGCAAGATTATCTGGGACAAGCACCTGATGTTGGAGGGCCTTGGAATTCTGTACGAGAAGAATAAGGAGCATGGATGATGCGTGCCACGATTATATGGATGTATCCCTTTCTCGCTTTGGTCTGCATGGCCGTGCCCACGGTTTGTGCCCTTTTTTCGACCCGCAGCGGAAGATACACAAGCATTTACCATAGGGGGACGGTATCATGCTGGACTTTCGCATAGAAACCTTTTTAGCCGTCTGCGAGTCCATGAACTATACCCGGGCGGCGGAAATGCTGAACATCACCCAGCCCGCAGTATCCCAGCACATTCAATACTTACAGGAGGAGTACGGCGCCAAGCTGTTCCTATACCGCAACAAGCGGCTCACTCTGACCCCCGAGGGCACCATGCTGCGCAATGCGGCCCTCACCATGCACCACGACGCACAAAAGCTTCGGCAGGACATTCGCAGCCTTCAATCGGGTGCCCGCACCATACGGCTGGGGGCCACCCTCACCATCGGCACCTATGTCATCCCCTCCCACCTGGCCGCCTACCTCAAAAGCCACCCGGAGGATGATGTTCACCTTTTGGTGGAAAACACCCAAATCCTGCTGGAAGAGCTGTCCGCAGGCCGGTTGGACTGCGCCCTGGTAGAGGGTTACTTCCCCCAAAGCGAGTATGACTTCCTCCACTGGAGCCTGGAGCCCTATGTCTGCGTATGCGGGGCGGGGCACACCCTTCCCCCCGGCCACCTTGGGCTGGAAGACCTGCTGGGCGAAACCTTACTTCTACGCACCCCCGGCTCCGGCTCCCGGGAGGTTTTTCTCCGGGTGCTGGAGGAGCATAACCTCCGCCCTGCCGACTTCCGGCGAGTCATTGAAATCAGCGACCTCACCGTCATTCAGGAGCTGGTTAAGGCTGACTGCGGCATCACCTTCCTCTACCGCCGGGCGGCAGAGCCCGCCTGCGCTGCCGGTGAGCTTCGTGAAATTCCCCTCTCTGATTTTCATGTGGAACACAAATTTACCTTCCTATGGCGGAAGGGCAGTGTGTTTGAGCCTGAATTCCGCCGCTTTTTCTACGATTTATGCGCCCCGGATTTTTAATCCGGGGCTTTTTTTATTCATAATTCTATCTTATCCAATGATAATAAAACATCATTTTTCATCATACCTTTTCTATGCTAGAATGGGACAACCGACGGAAAAACAGTCCGCCGGAACCGTCAAACAAGGAGGTTTGCAGGATGGGTTACACGCTCAACCCGGCCCAGGCCAATCAAGTCCTGAGCCAACTGCGCAAAGATTATCGCATTTACGCTCCCAAGCGTTTCCCCAAGCAGGGCCGCTATTCTGACACCGATGTCATCCGTTACGCTGAGGTGACTGCCTTCGAGGAAATCGTATGGGATGTGAAGTCGGACTATCCGGCCAAAGAGGTTTTAAGCCCCATCCAACAGGCCATTTTTTATTTTACCGAGGATGAGTATCGGGCCAGCAAAGCTTCCACCAAGCCCATGCTCCTGCTGGCCCGTCCCTGCGACATCAATGCCCAGCACATCCAGGCTAAAATATATACCGAAAACGGCGGCTATGACGATGCCTACTATCAGCGCATGAGGGACATGGTCACCTTCGCCATGATGGAGTGCGGCGGCGGGGACGACACCTGCTTCTGTGCCTCCATGGGCACCAACAAAACCGATGACTATGCCCTTGCCTTTCAGTTCTCGGCCCATGGCATGCAGGTCCAGGTCGCTGACCAGGCCTTCGAGCATTACTTCGGCGATATGCCCCATCAGGACTACATACCCTCCTTTGTGGAGGAAAACCAGTTGACCCTCACCTTGCCCGACCTCTCTGACAAGGCCGTTCGCCTGGCCCTGAAGCAGCATCCCATGTGGAAGGAGTATAACTCCCGCTGTATCTCCTGCGGCAGCTGTACGGTAGCCTGCTCCACCTGTACCTGCTTCTCCACCCGTGACATCTGCTACGGAGACAATCCCCAGGTGGGCGAGCGGCGGCGGGTAAGTGCCTCCTGCCAGATTGCCGGTTTTGACCAGATGGCCGGACAGCGGGAGTTCCGCTCCACCGCCGGGGATCGTATGCGCTATAAGGTCCTCCATAAATTCCACGACTATCAGGCCCGATTCGGTGAGGGGCATATGTGTGTGGGCTGCGGCCGCTGCACCCACCGCTGTCCCGAGCTTATTTCCATCTCCGCCACGGTAAACAAGGTCTGCGATGCCGTGAATGAAATCAAGGCCAATCTGGCCCAGGAAGGACGGTGAGCCCCATGATGCAAAATCCTGTTCAGCCCCAGCCCTGCAACATTCTAAGCGTCAAAAAGGAAAGTGCCCACGAATGGACCTTCCGGGTGGCCACAGATGCCAAGCCGGAGCATGGCCAGTTTATGCAGCTTTCCATCCCCAAGGTGGGGGAAGCCCCTATTTCGGTTTCCGCCCAGGGGGATGGATGGCTGGAATTTACCATCCGCAGTGTGGGCAAGCTCACCAACGTCATCTTTGAAAAGGAAACAGGCGACACCCTCTTCCTCCGTGGCCCTTACGGCAAGGGCTGGCCCTTGGACCAGTTCCGTGGCAAGCACCTGGTGGTCATCACCGGCGGCACCGGTCTGGCCCCTGTCCGTTCCCTGCTCCGGGCCTGCGCCGAGGAGCCTGGCCTTGTGAAGGATGTGCATCTCATCAGCGGCTTCAAAAACAAGGACGGCATTGTCTTCCAAAGCGAGCTGGAAGGATGGCGTTCCCAGTTCCACACCACCTACGCCCTGGATACCGACCACAAGGATGGCTGGCGCACCGGCTTTGTCACCGAGTTTGTCAAGGAGCTTCCTTTCCAGGACTTCGACGGCAACTATGCCGTGATTGTGGTTGGCCCTCCCCCTATGATGAAGTTCACCGGGCTGGAGCTGGTCAAGTGCGGGGCTGACCCGGAAAAGATGTGGATGAGCTTCGAGAGGAAGATGTCCTGTGCGGTTGGCAAATGCGGCCACTGCCGCATTGACGAGGTCTATGTATGCCTGGACGGGCCGGTGTTCCCCTACACCGTGGCCCGGGACCTGGTAGACTGACGGGAGGGCAAACATATGAATTGCGATATCAATGTAAAAAAACTGCGTCAAAATTGCTTCCGGCAGTCTAAGGTCCCCGGTGAATTTATGCTTCAAATGCGGGTTCCGGGCGGCATGGTGGATGCCAAGTACCTCACCTCCATCGAGCATATCGCCAAAACCTGGGGGGACGGAAACTTCCACTTCGGCACCCGCCAAACCTTTGATATCACCGGTATCCAATATAAGGATGTTCCAGCCGTCAACGCCTATCTGAAGGACTATATTCAGGAGGTGGATGCCGAGCTGTGCCAGGTGGATATGGACACAGTGTCCCACGAGCCCCAGCCCTGGGATCCAAAAAGCGGCTATCCCACCATCGGTGCCCGGAACATCACCGCTTGCGTAGGCAATTACCACTGCATCTGCGGCAACTGCAACACCTTTGAGCTGGCCCGGAAGATTGAGCCTATCATCTTCCCCAGCCATTACCATATTAAAATCAACATTGCCGGCTGTCCCAACGACTGCAACAAGGCCCATCTGTGCGACTTCGGCATCATCGGCGTGGCCCGCATGACCTACCATCCCGATCGTTGTATTGGCTGCGGAGCCTGTGTCACAGCCTGTGAGCACGGTGCCACCAGGGTTCTTTCCCTCAATCAGGAAACCGGGAAGGTGGAAAAGGACCCCTGCTGCTGTGTGGGCTGCGGCGAGTGCGTCAAGGCCTGCCCTGCCAGCGCATGGACCCGGCAGGAAACCAAGTTCTACCGGGTGATTTTGGGCGGGCGCACCGGGCGGCAGACCCCACGCACCGGCAAAATGTTCCTCAACTGGGCCACCGAGGATGTCATTCTGGCCGTTCTTCGCAACTGGCAGAAATTTTCCGCCTGGGTAATGGACTATAAGCCCGAATACCTGCACGGCGGACACCTCATCGACCGGGCAGGCTATAAAAAGTTTAAGGAGCTTATTCTGGACGGCGTGGAGCTAAACCCCGAATGTCTAGTGGCAGAGGACATCTTCTGGCACGAAACCGAATACCGCTCCAACTTCAACGTCAAGCC
>CAZHWK010000189.1:0-4441 GCA_964536405.1 uncultured Oscillospiraceae bacterium | reverse complement strand
CTCCCAACCGTCTTTTTGAAAGGAGGAACCTCCCATGAAGGAGCAGTTTTTAAGGGCCGAAATGGTGCTGGGCCAGACCGCTATGGACCGTCTGCAAGCCAGCCATGTGGCCGTTTTTGGCCTGGGCGGAGTGGGCAGCTGGGCCGTGGAAGCCCTGGCCCGCACCGGCATTGGGGCCTTGACCCTCATTGACCATGACGAGGTGGGATTGTCCAATCTGAACCGCCAGGCCCAGGCCACCCACCAAACCCTCGGTCAGCCCAAGGCCCAGGCCCTCCGGGACCGGATTTTGTCCATCTCCCCCGATTGCCGGGTGGAGGTCATCGTGGGCAAATATGAGGCCGAACACCGGGAGGATTTCTTTGGGGCCTATGACTATGTGCTGGACTGTATTGACCTTGTGTCCTGCAAACTGGACTTGATTGAAACCGCCCTGGGCAAGGGCATCCCCATTCTGTCTGCCCTGGGCACCGGGAACAAGCTCGACCCCACCCTTCTGCGGGTGAGCGACATCACGAAGACCGAGGGCTGCCCCCTGGCCAGGGTGGTACGAAAGGAGCTTCGGGCCAGAGGAATTGCCTGCCACAAGGTGGTCTGGTCCCCCGAGCTGGCCCGTGAAACCTCACAGCCCGAAACCCCGCCCCCCGGACGGCGGAGCGTACCGGCCAGCGTTATGTGGGTGCCCGCCAGCGCAGGACTTCTGATGGCTGCCGAATGTGTCAAGGACCTCACCGGCCTTTCGTAAGTCCGTTTCCCCACCCAAAGAATAAAAAACTCCCTCCATCGCCATACTGTGGACGATGGAGGGAGTTTTTTTGCCTGCATTCAAAACCCCTTCCGCTTATCGCTCCTTATCTTTTTTTGCTTCGCAGGATATGGGGGCTGCTTTCTCACACTTTTTGCCGATTCGAAACGGCGGAATGGAGGATGGTTATGAAACAAAAAGCATCCTGGGCTTCCCCTGCCCTGGCCGGAGGGCTGGCGGGACTTGCCAACGGTTTTTTCGGGGGCGGGGGCGGTATGATTTTGGTCCCTTTGCTCGTGGACCGATGCGGTCTGCCCCAGCGCAAGGCTTTCGCCACCTCGGTGGCCATTATTCTTCCCCTGTGCGCTCTGTCCTCGGCCATCTACTTCTTCCGGGGCGGGCTGGATATTTGGGCCGCCCTCCCCTATCTGGCCGGCGGGCTGGTGGGTGGCTTTGCAGGGGGAAAGCTTTTTAAAAGGCTCAACATGGATTGGCTGCGGCGGTGCTTTGCCCTGCTCATCCTCTACGGCGGCGTGAAGTCGCTTCTGTTCTGATGGGGGGCTGGCTGATTGCCGCTCTGGCCGGGGCGGTCACCGGAGTACTGTCCGGCTTTGGCATCGGGGGTGGGACCCTTCTACTCATTTATATGACCGCCTTCGCCGGGGTTTCCCAGCATCTGGCCCAGGGCATCAACCTGCTTTACTTCCTGCCCACAGCCGCCCTGGCCTTACCCTCTCACATCAAAAACGGGTTTATCGAGAAAAAGACAGCCTTGCCTGCCATCGCTGCAGGCCTTGTGGGTACAGCTATTGGGGCCTGGGTGGCCACCACGCTGGAGGTAGACTTGCTGCGCCGCTTTTTCGGGGCTTACCTTATTTATATCGGTATTCGGGAACTTTTTAGGAAAAAGTCTTAGCTTTCCAGCCGTTTGCGCACCAAATACCCGTCCAAAATGAGGGTAGCGGCCACCGCATCCTGCCCAGTCCGGCCCTGGCCGGACCGGGTCCCCTTGTTTTCATTTTCCTCGAGCGAAGTAAATTCGCCCTGCGGGAATTCTCCGCCTCGCTTCGAATTCACGGCGCAAGCGCCGCCCCGCCTTGCGGGGCCCCACGTGGATCCCTTACTTTTTAAGCATTTCCCAGCCGTTTGCGCACCAAATACCCGTCCAAAATGAGGGTAGCCGCTACTGCATCCACGTTTTTCTTATGGTTTTTCATCTTTTTTCCCGCTGTGTGGAGGATGGCGTGGGCCTCCACGGTGGTGCGCCGTTCATCCCACAGCACAGGCTTGAGGCCGCAGACCCCCTCCAGTTCGGCGGCAAACTCTCGGCAGAGCTCAGCCCGTGGACCTTCGGTGCCGTCCATATTCCGGGGCAGACCAAGCACCAGCTCCTCTACCCCATGTTCCTTGGACAGCCGGGCGATTTCGGCGGCCACAAAGTCGCTCTTCCGGCTTTGGATGACCGTGGTAAATCCGGCCAGCATCCCCAAAGCATCTGAAATGGCCACCCCCGTACGGGCATCGCCGTAATCAATTGCCATAATACGCATACTTTCACTCCCTTTTCTGTTCTCTTTCATTATCCCCCGAAACACCGCCCCTTGTCAACGAAAAGGAAGGTTGCCGGGGTCTTCTTGCTTTTCGGAAAGACTTCAACTAAAAAATGATTGACAGATTCCCTTCAACATGATATACTGCTAGCACCTATGAAGAGGGCTTTTTTGTTGCGGGCATTATTACGGGATGACCCGCCGCACCCTCGGCCGTACCGGAGCATAGGGAGGCAAGCAATTGCCGATTTCCGTACCTTTTAAGAGTTATTGTACTCTTTTTTGGTGCCCGAGATCGGCGTAACGGCTGATTTCGGGTTTTTTGTTGCCCGTCAGCCAAAAATGAAGGAGGTGCCGAATACCATGGCAAAAGCTGGTTCCCGAGTGAAAATCACTCTGCGCTGCGCCGAGTGCAAGCAGCGCAACTACAACACCAACAAGAACAAGAAGAATACCCCCGACCGTCTGGAACTCAATAAGTACTGCCCCTTCTGCCGGAAGCATACCGTCCACAACGAAACGAAGTAATGATGGCTGAGCGCCGCATAAGAAAGAAGGGTGTACCGAATGTCTGAAAACGAGAAGATCGACGGCATGGAGCCCGAGAAAGTCGTCGAGGCTCCCGCCAAGGCCGAAAAAGCCCCCAAGGAAAAGAAGGCCAAGCCCGCCGAGAAGAAGCCCGGCCTGTTTGCCCGCATTGGCAAGTGGATGCGTGAGCTCAAAAGCGAGCTGAAGAAGGTTCAGTGGCCCACCACTAAGCAGACCATCAACAACACCATTATTGTGATTGTCTGTGTCATCGTTGTGGGCCTGTTCATCTGGGTCTTTGACGCTCTGGCCACCGCTGTGATTAAGGCTCTTTTGAGTCTTGCCGGCAAGGGCTAAGGGGCTATCATGGCTGAGAATGCGAAATGGTATGTAGCCCATACCTATTCGGGCTATGAAAACACGGTCAAGGCCTCTATTGAAAAGGCCATTGAGAACCGCAACATGACCGACCTTATCCATGAGATTTCCATTCCCATGGAAACCGTCACCGAAATTACCGATAACGGCCCCAAGACCGTCGAGCGTAAAGTCTTCCCCGGCTATGTGCTGGTGAAGATGGTCATGACCGACGACACTTGGCATCTGGTTCGCAACGTCCGTGGAGTCACCGGCTTCGTGGGCGCCGCCAACAAGGCCATCCCCCTAAGCGAAGAAGAAATTCTGGCTATGGGTGTGGAAAAGCGGGAAATCGTGGTCGGCTATCAGGTCGGCGACAGCGTGAAAATTACCGACGGTGCCCTGGAGTCCTTCATCGGTACCGTGGAGGAGATTGACATGGACCACGAAAAGGTCCGGGTCGTGGTCTCCATGTTCGGACGTGAAACGCCCGTGGAGCTGGAACTCGATCAGGTCGAGCTTGTCCAGCCCTAAACGTGGGAGGGACAGCCATTGTCCCGCTTCCACCACATTTTAACTAGGAGGTGCCTTTATCATGGCACAGAAAGTCGTAGGATACGTCAAGCTTCAGATCCCCGCCGGCAAAGCAACTCCCGCCCCCCCTGTCGGCCCTGCCCTCGGTCAGCACGGTGTCAATATCGCCGGCTTCACCAAGGAATTTAACGAGCGCACCAAGAACGACGTCGGCATGATCATTCCCGTTGTGATTACCGTCTACGCCGACCGTTCTTTCTCCTTCATCACCAAGACCCCTCCCGCTGCCGTGCTCATCAAGAAGGCCTGCAACATCGAGTCCGGTTCCGGTGTCCCCAACAAGACCAAGGTTGCCACCATCAGCAAGGAAGACGTCCGCAAGATTGCCGAGCTTAAGATGCCCGACCTGAATGCTGCTGACGTGGAAGCCGCTATGAGCATGATCGCCGGCACCGCCCGTTCCATGGGCGTTGTTGTGGGCGAGTAAGGAGGGTGTAAACAATGACTAGAGGTAAGAAATACATCGACGGTGCCAAGCAGATTGACAGCACCAACCTGTACGACGCCGCCGAGGCCCTGGGCCTGGTGGTCAAGACTGCCCCCGCTAAGTTTGACGAAACCGTCGAGCTTCACGTGAAGCTGGGCGTTGATTCCCGTCACGCTGACCAGCAGGTCCGTGGTGCCATCGTTCTGCCCCACGGCACCGGCAAGACCCAGCGTGTGCTGG
>CAZHWK010000188.1:0-4449 GCA_964536405.1 uncultured Oscillospiraceae bacterium | reverse complement strand
AGCAGGGCAACAGCGAAACACGCAGACAAAAAACAGGTTGGGCGAAGCCCAACGGTAGAAGGTGAATTGCCCCAAAGGGGCAAGAGAAGCCACCCTGGGGTGTTTTTGCGAAGTGGTGAGCAGTTGACCGTTGCGGAGGGTTCGAAGCATGACAAAAAAATGGTGGACGCTTGGCCGGCGGCCGGCCATCGCTCCTCGCCGTCCTCAGACGGCGAAATTCCCGCCCGCCGAAGCGGGCGAAACTCTTTCCCTGTCGGGGCAACCCCGGCACGTTGCCTTGATCCCCGCAGGGGTCAAAATTCCCTCACGGCCCGCAGGCCGTATTGCCCCGGGCAAGAGGGCATTCTCTCAGTCCTGCTTTGGGGCCGGTATCTGCCGGGACACGCTTAGAATGATACCCATTTCCATGAGCTGTATCATCAAGGCCGTACCCCCGTAAGAGAAAAATGGCAGAGAAATGCCGGTAACCGGGAAGAGGTTTGTGACCACGCCGATATTCAAAAAGACCTGGAAGGCCAGCAGAGTGGTGATGCCCACCACGAGCAGGGCCCCGAACCGGTCCCGGGCATGCAGGGCAATCCAGTAGCCCCGCAGAATAAGAAGAGCAAACAAAATCAGCACAATGGCCGCCCCGATATAGCCAAGCTCCTCACAGACAATGGCAAAGACGAAGTCGTTATGTTCCTCGGGCAAATAGAGGAATTTTTGGCGGCTGCGGCCCAGGCCCAGGCCCAAAAGGCCGCCCGAGCCGATGGCATACAGGGATTGAATGGTCTGATAGCCGCCGTCCCGGGGGTAAGACCAGGGGTCCTGCCAGAGATTGATGCGCTTGGTCATGTAGTCTGTGGTGGTGATAATCAGGGTCAGGGCGCCCACCATGAGGCTGCCCCCCGCCACGAACCAGCCCAGCTTGACCCCCGAAGCGAAAAGAACCGAAGCTCCGGCCACCAGGATGAGGATGGTACCTGACATATGAGGCTCAAACTTCATCAAAACCACAATGACCACCAAAATCATGCCGTAGGGAATGAGTTCCAAAAAGCCAATGTGGTCCAAAAAGGACATCAAACGTCCCTGAAACGTGCGGGTATTGCGCTTTTTGGGGGCTTTGAGTTCACTGCCCCGCTTGGATAGTCGGGCCGAGAAGTACAGTACGACACCTAGCTTTACCACCTCGGAGGGCTGGAAGGCCGGGATGGGGCCGATGGAACGAATCCACCGCTTTACCCCGTCGGCCCGGTTGGTGTGTACACCGGGAATGAGGACCAAGATGAGCAAAAGGATGGAGCCGCCCAGGATGAACATGGACATCCATCGAAGCTGTTGGTAATTGAGCCGGGAGGTGAGATACATAATCAGAACCCCGGCCACAGCAAATAAAAGCTGCCGTTTGGCATAGTAAGTGGGGTCGTGCTTCGACATTTCCTCATAATAGGCCGAGGCCGAGGAGGCCGAAAAGACCATAATCAGTCCAAAGCCCACCAGCAGGAGGGTGAGCATCAAGAAGGGCAGGTCGATGGGCCCTTTTGCCCACTGCTCTTGCACAGTTAGGTCACGTTTTGCTTTTGCCACAGGCCCTAGGCCCCCTTTCCAAAAAGAGTGAGGTTAACGGAAATAGCGGTCAAAGACACCGGCATAGGCCACCAGGCAGGTCACCAGCGTCACCAGGGAAAAGATGCCCACCACCTTGATTTCGCTCCATCCGCACATCTCGAAGTGGTGATGGAGGGGGGCCATCTTAAAAATACGCTTGCCGTGGGTTGCCTTGAAATAAATTACCTGAATGATGTCGGACAAGGTTTCCAGGATATAGATGATACCCACCGGAATGAGGATGAGGGGCATATCGTAGGCAAAGGCCAGCCCGCAGACCATCCCTCCCAGGAAGAGGGAGCCGGTGTCCCCCATAAAGACCTTGGCCGGATGGAAGTTGTAAAACAGAAAAGCCATCAGCCCCCCGGACAGGGCGGCCGACAAAACCCCCATGGTGTGAAAGGATTGCCCCCAGACCCAGGCCACAGCGGTGTAGAAAACCATGACAGGCAGGGTGACCGAAGCAGCCAGGCCGTCCACCCCATCGGTGATGTTGACGGCGTTCACCGTCCCCACCATGACAAAGGCGGCAAAGACCATATATACAGGCCAGGACAGGGGAATGGTCACATCCAGGAAGGGGATGAACAGGTTGGGGGTCACGTGGCCGGTGTACCGCAGAAGGGCGGTAAAGGCAATGGCCGCCGCCAACTGCAACAGAAACTTTTGGGGGGCGGTCAGACCAGTGTTCTGACGCTTTTTCACCTTGGCATAATCGTCCACAAAGCCGATGGCCCCAAATACCAGAGCAAAGAGCAGGACAAAGAGGGGAGTGGGATTGGCAAAGAGGCTCTTGGTGCACAGAGCCACAAGAGCGATGGCAGTGCCAAAGATGAACATGATGCCCCCCATGGTGGGAGTGCCCTGCTTACTCATGTGCCAGGTGGGGCCGTCCTCCTTGATGGACTGGCCCGCTTTGAGCCGCCGCAGGACCGGGATGAGAACCCGGCCCAGAACCAGAGTCAGGAAAAAAGATACCAGAAACGCAATCATCAGCCACAAAATTGACATATCAAACCTCCGGGGTTTTACACTTCAGTAAGAAATACTATATTATACCACAAATGTGTAGCATTTGATGGTATATCGGCATCGTTTGCGGTTCTTTCCGAAGGAAAGGAGCAAACCGTGCCATCATTACGGTATAATAACTATTTTGCAGTTATTATAGCACGATGACAGGAACTTTGGAAGTAGGCGGCCACTTCCTCCCGTTCATCCAGGTGGAGAAATTCCCCCATGACTTCCTGGTAGGTTTCGTGGCCTTTGCCAGCAAGAAGGACCAAATCCCCCTCTTTGGCAAAGTGGAGAGCGGCCCGAATGGCCTCCCGCCGGTCGGGGATAAGCTGGAATTGGCCCCCCGAACGCTCCATGCCGGGAATCATATCCTCCAGAATGGCAACCGGGTTTTCGGTGCGGGGATTGTCGCTGGTGAGGAAGGTGAAATCGGCCAGCTCCCCGGCAATTTCCGCCATCAGGGGACGTTTGCTTCGGTCCCGGTCCCCGCCGCAGCCCACCACGCACAGCACCCGCCCATGGGTCAAATCCCGCACGGTGGAAAGGACGTTTTCTAGGGCATCGGGGGTGTGGGCATAGTCGATGATGACGGTGAAGGGGGCGGGGGTGGCCACCACCTCCACACGGCCCTTTACCCCGTGGGCATGGCTGAGGGCGGCGGCAATTTGGGGCAGTTCCAGACCCAGGTTGAGGGCGGCGGCAATGACGGCCAGGGCATTGTAAATGGTGAAGCCGCCGGGAATGGGAAGGCTCACCCGGCCGATCAGACTTCGGGCCACCGCCTCAAACTGCACCCGGTCGGGGAATAGCTTGACATTTTCGGCGGTTAAATCGGCCTCGGGATGCCGCTCGGAATAGGTAAAGGTGGGGCAGGAGACATGGCTTTGATACCAGCGGCCTGTTTCGTCATCCAGATTGAGGATGGCCAGGTCGGACTGCTGAAACAGGAGGGCCTTGGCGTCCCGATAGGCATCCATCGTGCCGTGGTAGTCCAGATGGTCCTGGGTCAGATTGGTAAAGATTCCCTCGGTGAAATGGAGGGTGTCAGTGCGGTGCTGGGCCAGGGCGTGGGAGGAGGCCTCCATGACCACATGGGTACAGCCCTCGTCGGCCATCTGACGCAGAAGACCTTGCAGCTCATAGGATTCGGGGGTGGTACGGTGGGCAGGAAGCTCCAAATCCCCCACCATGTTCCGGTTGGTGCCGATGAGGCCCACCTTGGTGTTCAAAGTTTCCTCCAGCACCGATTTGAGCAGGGTGGTGGTGGTGGTCTTACCATTGGTGCCGGTGACAGCCAGAAGGGTCATCCGGTCACCGGGGTGGCCAAACCAGTTGGCCGACAGAACGGCAAGGGCGGCCCGGCTGTCAGCCACGGTAATCCAGGGGCCAGCCGTGGGGGGCGGGACCTCGCAGACCACAGCCGCCGCCCCTTGGGCCAAGGCCTTTTCAATAAAATTGTGTCCGTCGTACTTGTAGCCACGCAGGGCCACGAACAGCGCACCGTTTTCTATCTCTCGGGTGTCGTAGCTGATGGATGTAATTTCCACGTCCGGGTCGGCGCAGGTCATGGTGAGAGCCACGCCGTCCAACAGCTCCTTCAGCCTCAAGGTATCAGCTCCTTTTTCAATTTGGATACATCAAAATGTATGCTGGGGGGGCGACCCCTGCGGGGGTCGAGGGAACTTGTCGGGGGTGCCCCGACAGGGGGGATTTCGCCCTTTGAGAAGGGCGAGGGACGTGCCGTGACCCACGGCGGGGGGAAAGAGCTTCGCCGTCTGCGGACGGCGAGGACGTTGCGCCGCCCCCGGCGCAGTACCCGCAAGGGGCACGCCGTATCCG
>CAZHWK010000187.1:0-4450 GCA_964536405.1 uncultured Oscillospiraceae bacterium | reverse complement strand
GACGGCACTGTGTATCTTGCTGGGGGCGGCCAGCTTGCTGTTGCTGGGCTGGGCCTTGGCACAGCGCAATGCCCTGCGCTCGCTGACACGGCAGCTTGACCGCCGCAAGGCCGAGCAAAGCCGCCTGCGCCTGACCCTGGCCGCCCCAACCCCGGCCGCCGAGGCTCTGGCCGTCCGGCTCAACGCTCTTCTGGAGGAAAAAGAGGAGGAAGCGGCCCGCTTTCGGGCGGGAGATTTGGCCCTTCGGCGGCAGATTGCCAACGTGTCCCACGATTTGCGAACCCCCTTGACCTCTATTCTGGGCTACCTTCAGCTTTTGGAGGGGGAGAACCTCACCTTCGAGGAACGGCGGGAGTATTTGGGGGTTATGGAGGGGCGGGCCAAGGCCCTGCAGGGTCTGATTACCGCCTTTTATGACCTGTCCCGGCTGGAGGGGGGCGACTATCCCCTGCAAATTGGGCCGGTGGATCTGCGTCGGCAGCTAAGCGGTCTGATGGCCGATTTTTACGATGAACTGGAGGGGGCCTTTGACGGGGTGGAGCTTATTCTGGCCGAGGATGCGCCCCGGGTTCGGGCCGACCCGGCGGCCGTTCAGCGTATCTTCACAAACCTTTTGAACAACGCCATTCAGCATGGGAAGGGAAAGCTGACAGTGGAATTGCAGTGTGAAGGAAATTTCCTTGTCACATCTTTTTCCAATGGTGCTTCCGACCTGAGCCAAGAGGATGCCGCCCATGTGTTTGAGCGGTCCTTCACCGCAGATAAGACCCGCACAGGCCGAAGCACCGGTCTGGGACTTGCCATCGTAAAGGCCCTGGCCGAGCAGATGGGCCATACCGTGTGTGCCCGGTGGGAGGGAGGACAGTTTACCATTTCCGTGCGCTGGAAAGCAGAAAGATAAAATAAGCCCGCAAAGGTGAACATCCTTTGCGGGCTTATTTTTAGGCTGTTGGGCCATTCCGATATCGATGGAAAAGATGCTTGGGAATATGACAGTAGTCATGGGGGAAGCGGGTCAATCTGTCCTGATGTTCCTCGGCGCTTCTGACATAATTTCGAAGAGGCAACACCTCAACGGCAATCCTGTCACTGTCAGTCCGCTGTGCGATATAGGCATGGGCGGCCTCTAAATGCCTGGGGTTTTCGCTGTATACGCCGGTGCGGTATTTCTCTCCCACATCGTCGCCCTGTCTGTTGATGCTGTAAGGGTCAATGATTTCAAACAAATCATCCATCAGCTGATGGACCGACACGACCGTTGGGGCGAATACCGTTTTCACACATTCGGCATATCCGTCGTATTCGCCGTCAAGGGTTTGGGAGCTCCCGTTGGCTCTTCCCGCTTCGGTGAAGGTGACGCCGGGCAGGGTTTTGACAAAGGCCTGTACCCCCCATAGACAGCCGCCGGCCAGATATATAGTTTCCATAGGTTTAACCTCCCATGAGATAGCGTGCAGTTTATGTTGCGGCATGTCAGCCTTTGTGCCGTCCACCCGCCCAAAAACCGAAGGCGGTACCGCACAGGCCTCCGATAATGTGGGTGAACTGGGAAATATTGTCCCGCACCGTGACGGTGGCCCAGACCTCTTGCCCCAGGTAAAGAAGGGCCACCAAAATCAGGGTAAGGGGAATTTTACCGTCCTTCATGCCCGCCAGGGAGGACAGGAGAATGAGCATAAACACCACCCCCGAAGCCCCCAGAAGGGCCGAACCGGGGAAGAAAAGGCACTGGAACAGCCCTGAAACCAGGGCGGTGAGGGCGATGGCCAGGAGGAGGGCACGGCTGCCGTACTTTTCCTCCATGGGCGGGCCAATGACCAGCAGAAGCATCAAATTGCCCGAGAGGTGGGCAAAGCCGCTGTGGCCCAGCACATGGCCGAAGGCCCGCACCAAGGCCAAGGGGGACAGGGGGGAGCGGTAGACCGAAAAGAGGCGGGCGGTGGTCCGGCCTCCGGTTAGGGCACCCAGGCCCAGGGCCACCAAACAGGCCAGGCAAAACCCCAGAATGACCGGGGAATTGAAGCTGATTTTTTTCATAGGCATCCACCTTTCTTCCACAGAATACCATAGGGAAAGAAAAAACACAAGCGGGGCCGAAACCGGCCCTGCTTGTGTTATGCTGGGACAAAGTGGAATGTGCCGGATGGAGGTTAATGGAACCAACCACCGCTTTCCCGGGCATCCAGCAGGTCCATGGCTCCGGTGAGCAGGTCGGCGGCATTGGCCCGGGTCAGGCTGTCCGACAGGGAGAGGGCACCGTTTGTATCGGTGCGCAGAACCCCGGCCGTTTCCAGATTGACGGCGGCCTGATAGGCCCAGGCGGGGGCACTGTCACTGTCGGCATAGAGGGTGGGGGAGGATACGTCGCTCACCCGGAGAACCCGGTTTAAAAGCACGCTGGCCTCGGCCCGGGTGACAGGGGCAGAACCCTGGAACACAACCTGACCGTCCTCGGAGATAGTGCCCTGCACAACCCCGGATTTCAGGGCCGAGGAAACGTAGCCCTTGGCCCAGGTGGGGATGGCGGCGTCGTCGGAAAAGCCGGTGCGGGAGATGGTGGTCAGGGCATCCTGCCCCGCCACTTTCAAGGCCATGGCCACGAACTCGTTGCGGGAAACGGCCTGGTCGGGGCGGAAGAAATACTCGCCGTTCATGCACTCGCCCACAAAGACACCCTCTTCGGCCAGCCGAATGGCGGCCTTATAGGCGGGCAGACCCTCCATATCGGTGTAGGTCACCTTTGTGTTGGCCTTTTCAATGCGAATTTTCACGGTGGCGGGAGCCGAGGTATTGCCCACGGCATCCACCGCCACATAGGTGAAGGAGTCCTTACCCGTCTTATTCTCAAAGGGGGTGTAGACAAAATCAGCCGATCCTTCCTCTTCGCTGATGGCAACAGAACCACGGGCAGGCTTGTCCACCAGCCGGAAGGTAAGCAGGTCCCCTTCGGGGTCGGTAGCCGAGAACCGCTCGGTGATGGCCACATTTTTATAGGTGGTGAACTCCAGATTTTCTGCGATGGGGGCCCCATTCTCGGCGGTGAGGAGATAGAGGTTCACGCTGACGTCATGGCCGGCCGAGCCATCGGCAAAGACGGGGGTAAAGGAAAAGCTGGTGGCGGCGGCAGTTGGATGTTCCAGGGGCTGAAACTTCAGTCCACCCAGGGCCGACGCACCGATGGCATCTCCCACCGTGAGGACGTTATCCCCCAGGGTGAGCACCCCGGCTTCCAATTCGGGCAGGCGGGTGAGCAGGATGGAATCCAGGGCCTGGTCCCCTTCCACCACGAAATCGTCGGGGCCAAAGGTGATGGTGCCGGAGGCAGGGCCGTTTTTGGAGAATGTGGCCACCGCCCCGGGCAGAGCAGCCTCATCACCCTTGAGAAGGAAAGCAGAGGCGGGCAGCATGACCGCAAGGGTAAGAGCTAACACGAGAAACAGGGACATGAGCTTGCGGGAAAATTGTCTGTTCAAAGAAAAAACCTCCTTGTATCGGGTCGAACACTAAAAATTGGGGTAGTGGTAGTGTTCACCAATGGCAAGGAGGTTATTCGAAAATTTACGGTTACAAATTGCTTCGGTCCCGAAGCCAGCTGGGAAGAAAGCGCATTTTGATGCCTGACACAATGCCCATAGCGGCGTACAGGGTCAAAATGGAGGATCCGCCATAGCTGAAAAAGGGAAGGGTCAGCCCCACCACGGGGAAGATATACAGGCACATGGCGATGTTGATGAGGGTTTGGATGAGCAGCATGGCCCCAAAGCCGGTGGCGATGTAGGCCGACTGATAGCTGCGGGAGGCCTTAGCCACCCAAAAGCACCGCACGATGATGGCGGCCAGAAGCAGGATGACCGCCAAACAGCCCAAAAGACCAAACTCCTCTCCGCAGACGGCGAAAATCTCGTCAGTATGGCGGGCGGGGAGGGAGGATTCGTAAACGCTTTGGGTCAGGTTACCCTGCAAAAAGCCACGGCCGGTCAGCTGGCCCGAACCGATGGCCAAAATGGAACGGGACTGCTGCCAGCCAATCCCCTGGGGATCAGAGCGGGTAAAAACCTCAGTGAAGCGGTTAATCATATAGCCAAATTTCTTCATAAACGTTTCGGACTTCAGAACCAGAAGGGCAATGACACCCAGGCCCGACAGGGCCACTCCGCCCCCCAGGGCAAACCACCGCTTCTTCACCCCGGCACTCCAGGCCATGAGAACGAAAAGAAGCAGATAGACCAGCACCATGCCGAAGTCCCCGGATATGACGGCGATGATGCCGACGAAAAAGAGGGTGTAGCCCGCCAGAAGAAAGACCGAGGAGGGGCGGGAAAGGCCGTGCTCCCGGTTCTTGTCCAAAATGCGGGCCATGACCAGAATGAAGGGGATTTTCACCAGCTCGGCGGGCTGAATACCCACCGGGACACCGGGAATATACATCCAGCTGCGGTTGCCTGTGTCC
>CAZHWK010000186.1:0-4485 GCA_964536405.1 uncultured Oscillospiraceae bacterium | reverse complement strand
AAATCCTCCGCCCGACGGGTCAAAATTTGAGGTACAGCCGGCACCCCTCGGTTATTCTCCGGGCAGAGGTCCCGATATTCCTTCCGGCTGAGTTTATGGTGCTGTGTGGGTGACAAGAAGGGCATAAAGTATTTATCTACCCCCGGAAAAAATTCATGGTGCAGCCGCCGATACACATAACCGTTGACCCCCTCCATGGGGGCAAAATAATAGCGCATACAGTTCCTCCGCCAATCCGGTATCTTTCCCGGCATTTAAATGATGATACCATTGCAATGGTCAATCTCATGCTGAATAATTTGCGCTGTCCACCCTTTGAAGGTCTTCAGTCGCACTTGAAAGTCGCTGTTTTGATAGCGCACCTTAATGGAGTGGTAACGCTTTGTTTGACGAGTGCCCTTCAGGGATAAACAGGCCTCTTCTGCCTGGAACGGCTCGCTTGCCCTTATGATTTCCGGGTTGAACATCACAAGCTGCTCCCCTTGGTCATCCACGACAATAATTCGCTTGTGTATCCCGATCATATTGGCAGCAAGGCCCACACAGCGTTCTGCATTGGCGGTGAGGGTATCCAATAAATTCCGGGCCACGGCCAGGTCCTCAGGGGTTGCTGCTGATGAAGGCTTCCTCAAAAAGTCCTCATCCTGTACAATTTCACAAATCATGGTATTTTCTCCTTATGCCCGCTGCCCCAATGGAAACACACAATCAGGCCCCTTCTGCGTTTTCTATTGCAAGTTCTGCCGAAGCCATGCCCGATAGCAGTCCAGCTGCTGGGGTGTATGGAAAAAATGTTCGCCCTGCTCCTGCACCGTTAATTTACAGTCAAAGTGCTTGGCAAAGCATTCCACCACATCCCGCTCACACAGAGCATCAGCCGCCCCGTAGAGAATTCGGGTGGGGGTAGCCCATTGATTGATGGGATGCGCCTTCACATACTGATAGTAATCCCAGCGAAGGGGTTGTCCCGCAGGCGTGTCTATCTCCCCTTGGCTTTTCAGTTGCTGCTCACTCACAGAAAACCAGCTCATCATGTTTTCTATCATCCTCTGCATGTCCACCACCGGAGAGAGAAAGAGTGCCTGCTTAAACCTTTCTTCCCGGAATGCAAGCAGACTGAAATAGGCCCCCAAACTACAGCCAAAAAGGCTGATTTCTTCCGCCATCGTCTTGGCATAATCCATGATGGCATGTAACTCTTTCACACAGTTTTCTACGTGGCAGGCAATTTTTTCATTCTTGCGCTCACCGTGTTCGGGTAAATCAAAACTCAGCATTTGGTATCCCCGCTCCACAGCAACCTCTGCCAGCATAACCAAAACCGTGTCCTCCTTATGGGACTGATTGCCATGAACCGCCACCAGCAACCGCCCTGTATACGGCCCCCACAATATGGTCGGAATATGGTCTATTTTTCTTGCAATACGTTTCATCACAGCTCACTCCCTTCCATAAAGGCAAGGATGGAGGATACCAGTATCAATGGGCAGCCAAATACTCCAAAATTTCAGCGGCATTGGTGTCCGGCTTCACCTTTGGCATCACTTGCTCAATATTTCCATCCTCGCCAATGATATAGGTGCTGCGCACCACCCCCATGCTCACCTTGCCATAGAGCTTTTTCTCCTGCCACACATCATAAGCCTCAATGGCTTGCCGCTCCGGGTCAGAGAGCAGAACAAAGGGAAGGTGATACTTTTCAGCAAATTTCTGGTGGGATTTTACACTATCTTTACTGATACCAATGACCACCACATTCAGCCTCTGAAACTGCTCGTAGGCATCGGAAAAGGCGCAGGCCTGCCGGGTGCAGCCGGGAGTATTGTCCTTCGGGTAGAAGTACAGCACCACCCTCTTCCCTGCAAAATCAGAAAGAGAAACGGTATTTCCGTCCTTGTCGCTCAATGTAAAGTTTGGTGCCTTCGTTCCAATTTCCAACATATTAAAAATCTCCTTTTAAAAAAACCATATTTTTTTCACTGGAATAGCTGTCAGAATATTGATAGCCCAGTTCATGAAACCGCCGGATTTCATGCTCTTCCGTAACAGTATGCTCGGCCAGCCAGCGTACCATATGCCCACGGGCCATCTTACAGAAGGTTCCTTTTTCCACCACTTTGCCATCTTTCAGCTGCCCAAATACACAGGTCAGAACACGCACATGGGCCGGCAGATGAGGCTCCACTGCCTTGCTGTATTCCTTAGAGGCGAGGTTGAGGATAAAATCCGTTTCCAACGCCAGCTGCTCGGCCAGCTTACCACCCCAGAAGGCATATAAATCCCGCTTGCCCTGCACACTGAGTTTTGTCTGCATTTCTAACCGGTAAGGGGTCACCCCGTCAAAGGGACGCAGCAGGCCGTAAAAACCAGATAAAATACGCAGATGCTCCTGCACATAGGCCAAGTGCCGCTCTTCAAACACATTGGGAGCCATATATTGGTAGGCAATCCCCTCATACGAAAGGATGGCCGGGGTTAGGTTGCTGCATAAATCCATATTCCGCAGCCGGTCCATGTTCTGCGTGACAATGGCATCATTACAGTGCCAAAGAGCCTGTAACTCCTCCTTGGAGTGTGCTTGCAGTGCTGTTTTCAACATTTTGGCCTCTGGCAGAAACTGAGGCAGTCCCTTGGGAACGAGCACATCAGTATCCACCTTCATTTTCTTGGCAGGTGATAGAATAATCCTCATAAACCACCCTCCCTGCTATCATTTTGCATCTTTTCCATCGCTGTTATTAGGTCGGACGCACGGCAAAAGCCACTGTCCCACTTTAAATAGTTCACCATATTTTACAGGGGTAAAAAAGCAAAGTCAATGCCTATCTCCAATCCATCCACACCAGTCAGGCCCATAAAAACATACACCCGTTCCCTTAAAATTCCGATACAGCAGTCTATAAAACTTGATCGAAAGCGGCCAATACCAAAAATCCACGGAGCGTTACCGCTCCGTGGATTTTTTACATTTCAATGATGGCAGCCTAAGAAAAGAAAAAGGCGAGTCCTATGAGGACTCACCTTTGGCCGGAGTGTCGGGATTCGAACCCGAGGTCTCATGGACCCGAACCATGCGCGATACCAAGCTTCGCCACACCCCGATGACAACGCTATTTATTATAAAGACTGAGTCCTATTCTGTCAAGGCATTCCGTGCAAATGAAACCCTTCTTTTCCCGTCTTTTATTTTTATTAAGAACTTTCCTCTTCCTCCTCCCCCACTTTCGTGGTATACTGGCTATACATTTAGCCCTACCAAATAGGAGGACACAACGTGAACGACAAGAAGAAATGGTTTCCAACGGGAGGGCAATTTCTGTCCAACCTGATGGTCGTACTAATTGGCATTACTTTTTTCCTTACTTTATCCAACCTAGATATGGTACGCACTCAGATTAACAGTTTCTTATCTGTCATCACGCCCTTTTTGGCCGGGCTTGCTCTTGCTTATTTATTAAATGCCCCTACCGTGTTTTTAGAAAAAACACTGTTTTCTCGCTTTAAATTTCGCCGTGGGATTTCTATTCTTGCCACCTACCTTCTGGCTTTGGCCGCATTGTCCGTTCTATTGACCCTTATTTTACCCCAGGTGGCACAAAGTATTGTCAGTCTGGCTAACAACCTGGACACCTATCTGGCCAATTTTAATGCACTGGCCAAAAGCATTGTGGAGAAGTTTGAGCTGGATAACGAGCTGTTAAGTGGCGTCCTCATTACCTCTCAGGACCTCATCAGCTCAGCCGCCGCTCTGCTCTCTAATCTGGTTACCACCAAACTGCCTCAGATATTAGACTACGGTCTGGCCATCGGCAACGGTCTGGTCACTGCCTTAACCGCCTTAATTTCCTCCATCTACATGCTGGCCGGTAAGGAGCGGCTCATTGCCCAAATGCGCAAACTGCTCTACGCCCTTTTCCCGAAAAGCAGCACCGATTGGTTTCTCTCGGTCTGCTCGCGGGCAAACCAAATTTTTTCCGGTTTTATTATCGGTAAAATCTTGGACAGCGTAATCATTGGCATTCTCTGCTTTTTCCTCTGTCTGCTCTTCCGTATTCCTCTGGCCGTTCTGATTGGTGTCACCATTGGCTTTACCAATATCATCCCCTTTTTTGGCCCCATCATTGGCGCCATCCCCTGTGCCCTTGTCCTGCTGATTGTGGACCCACTGAGCTGTCTATGGTTCTTAATCCTCATTCTGGCCCTCCAACAGTTTGACGGCAACATCCTAGGCCCTCGTATTCTTGGCAACAGCACTGGTCTGTCAGCCATTTGGGTCCTGGTCGCCATCGTGGTAGGCGGAGGTCTTTTCGGCTTTCCCGGCATGGTGCTGGGCGTACCTACCTTTGCGGTTATCTACACCCTTACCCGGGATTGGGCTGACCGCCGCCTGCGGGAAAAAGGGATTGACGGTTCCGGAAATAGCCTGAATTCCTCTGGCGAAGCGGAGAACGTTCAATAAAAAAGCTGGCACCCATGTACATGGGT
>CAZHWK010000185.1:4170-4488 GCA_964536405.1 uncultured Oscillospiraceae bacterium | reverse complement strand
GCTCCTCTTTTAGGGCGGTGGCAAGACGCACCCAGCCGCCGCTGCCGTCGGCATCTGAGAATACATGGTCGTGCATATCATGGGTAAACAAAATGGTCACACTTCTGTCGGGGGCGTTGGCCCCCGACACCAACATAAGGGACAGTGTGAGAACAGCCAGAGCCAGTGCGGTCACCTGCCAAACCAAACGCTTCATCGTCATCCACTCCTTTTGACCTATTATACCAAAGTAAGGCGTATTACACAAAATGCTCATTTTATTCAATAGTTTTTTCTTACATTTTCTCTTGCCTTTTTTATAATCTCTGCATAATCGGG
>CAZHWK010000185.1:0-4160 GCA_964536405.1 uncultured Oscillospiraceae bacterium | reverse complement strand
CAAGTTGTGCTTCTATATTCCACAAGACTTGCTGTTCTGCAATATCCTCAAAATATTTTTCATCTTTACTTATTCTGTATAAGAAGTCATATAAAACTAAAATCTCATCTTTATTCAGTTCTATTTTCATTGTGCTTCACCTCATAAAATATAAATAACCTTTGGTACACCTTTTCTGCCCAAGGTGAACCAAGAAACTCCTGTGTCGTTTCTATTTTAGCAAACTATTGACGTGTACACAAGAAAACCTTCGTAAAATGGACGGAGGTTTTATCCGCAGCAAAGATAAGAAAAAAGACTATTCCACACCGACATTGCAAGAACTGCCTGCCTATGGTAAAATCATTTTACTCAAATTGCAATTGCACAAAGGAGAACGTATATGGAAACATGGGAGAGCCTACGGGACGAATGCCTGTCCTGCCGCCGCTGTGCTTTGGCCGACACCCGCACCAATGTGGTCTTTGGGGTGGGTAACCCCCAGGCCGAGGTGCTGTTCATCGGGGAAGGCCCCGGCGAAAACGAGGATTTGCAGGGGGAGCCCTTTGTGGGCCGGGGCGGCAAGCTACTGGACGAGATGCTCACCCTCATCGACCTGGACCGCAAAAAGAACATCTACATCGCCAACATGGTCAAGTGCCGTCCCCCCCAGAACCGGGACCCACTGAACACCGAGCAGGAGGCCTGCCGGGGTTATCTGACCCGGCAAATTGAACTCATTCGCCCCAAAATCATCGTCTGTCTGGGCCGGATTGCCGCTTTGCGGTTCATTCGGGACGACTATAAAATCACCAAGGAGCACGGCCAGTGGACCCAGCGGGACGGAGTGTGGGTCACCGCCTTTTACCACCCCGCCGCCCTGCTCCGGGACCCCCACAAGAAGCCCGACGCCTTCCTGGATTTGAAGGCCCTTCAGGCCAAAATTCTGGAAGTCTGCGACCATACCTATTGAGGTGAACGCCATGAACCACATTCTCCAAAGTCTGCACGACCGAAAATCGGTCCGTGTCTTTGAGCCACGCCCCGTTCCCCCTCAGGACAAGCTGGACATTCTCACCGCCGCCACCCAGGCCCCCACGGCGGGCAATCAGCAGCTTTACACCATTTTGGACATCACCGACCCCGGGCTGAAAGAGCGGCTGGCTGTGCTGTGCGACAACCAGCCCTTCATCGCCACCGCTCCCCTGGTGCTGATTTTTCTGGCCGACTGCCAGAAGTGGCAGGATGCCTTCACCCACGGGGGCTGTACCCCCCGCAATCCCGGCCTGGGGGATTTGCTCTTGGCCGTGTCGGATGCCAACATTGCCGCACAGAACGCCGTGGTGGCCGCCGAGAGTTTGGGCCTTGGCTCCTGCTACATCGGGGACATTATGGAAAACCGGGAGGACCTAATCCCCCTTTTGGACCTGCCCCCCTATGTGTTCCCCGCCGCCATGCTGGTCATAGGCTACCCCACCCCCCAGCAGAGGGAGCGCACCAAGCCCCAGCGGTGCGCTTTGAAGCACATCGTCCACGAAAACGGCTACCGCCGTATGGATGCCCAAGAGCTGAGGGACATGCTGGCCCACAATGCCGGACAGCGGCTCTATGCCGACTGGCTGGATGCCTTTTGCAAGCGGAAGTACAACTCGGACTTTTCCAAAGAAATGACCCGCTCGGTGGCCGAATATGCCAAGGCCTTTCTGGAGGAAGCCCCATGAGCCATGTCGTCATCCGAGCCGCCACCTTGGAGGATGCCCCCCGTATTTTGGAGATTTATACCCATTACACCTTAAATACCGCCATTTCCTTCGAGTATGACCCGCCTTCTCTGTCTGAATTTGAGGGACGCATGAAAGCTATCCTGAGACGCTACCCTTATCTGGTGGCTGAGGTGGACGGTATGGTACAGGGGTACGCCTACGCCGGGCCCTTCGTGGGGCGGGCGTCCTATGACTGGTCCTGCGAGCTGACCATCTATCTGGACCCCGCCGCCTGCAAGGGGGGCCTGGGCAGACAGCTTTATGAATCCCTGGAGGAGCAATTACGGGCCATGGGCATTTTGAACCTCTATGCCTGCATCGGGTATCCCGAATATGAGGACGAGTATCTGAACAGAAACAGTGCCCAGTTCCACGCCCATCTGGGCTTTTCCACCGTGGGAACCTTCCGAAACTGCGGCTACAAGTTTGGCCGCTGGTACCACATGATTTGGATGGAAAAAATCATTGAGGAGCATGGACCGCACCCCACCCCCATTCCCCAAGCGAGGGACTGACCGCTATCAAAAGTCCCCTTCTTTTCCCTTCCCCATATGCCCCAAAGGCCCTTGGGCCGGTGGGTGTAGCGACAACCTGGTCCCAACGGCCCTTTGGCCTTTGGGACCTTTCTTTTTTTCTCTTGACTTTAATGCTTTTATGCGTTAAACTACAATGGATTAAAGCATTGAATTTACCCATCTGAGAGGAAGTATGTGTCATGGTAATCAAGGTTTCGCTGCTGTTGGTATTTTTCGGGGTCATGGTGGGCATCGGCCTGTATTGCCGCACCAAGGCCACCGATGTGAACGGTTTTGTCCTGGGGGGCCGCTCGGTGGGCCCCTGGCTCACCGCCTTTGCTTATGGCACCTCCTACTTCTCGGCCGTGGTCTTTGTGGGCTATGCCGGGCAATTCGGCTGGAAGTACGGCATCGCCGCCACCTGGGCCGGGATTGGCAATGCTCTTTTGGGCTCCCTGTTGGCCTGGGCCGTGCTGGGTCGGCGCACCCGCATTATGACCCAGCATCTGGATGCGGCCACCATGCCGGAATTTTTCGGCAAACGGTTTGGAAGCTCCTCCCTGAAAATTGCCGCCTCGGCCATCACCTTTATTTTTTTAATCCCCTACACCGCCTCCCTCTACAACGGCCTGAGCCGCCTGTTCGGCATGGCCTTTCAAATTGATTACGGCGTTTGTGTCATTGTCATGGCGGTACTCACCGGGGTTTACGTCATTGCGGGGGGCTATATGGCCACTGCAATCAACGATTTTATCCAGGGCATCATCATGATTGTGGGCATCTGCGCCGTCATTCTGGCCGTGCTGAAGGGCCAGGGTGGCTTTATGGCCGCCCTGGAGGGTCTGGCCAGGGTTAGCGACCCCGCTGTTTCGGCCGCCCCGGGGGTCTTTGCCTCCTTTTTCGGCCCCGACCCGGTGGGGCTTTTGGGCGTAGTCCTCCTCACCTCCCTGGGCACCTGGGGGCTTCCCCAGATGGTGCAGAAGTTTTATGCCATCAAGAGCGAGAAGGCCATTGACTCGGGCATGGTGATTTCCACCGTTTTTGCCGCCATTGTGGCCGGCGGATGCTACTTCCTGGGGGGCTTCGGGCGGCTGTTCTCCCACCGGGTGGATGTGGCCGCCGAGGGCTTTGACGCCATCATTCCCACCATGCTTTCCGGCCTGCCCGACCTGCTCATTGCCATTGTAGTCATTTTGGTCCTGTCGGCCTCCATGTCTACCCTGTCCTCCCTGGTGCTGGCTTCCAGTTCTACCCTGACCCTGGACTTTTTGAAGGACACCTTTATTAAAAATATGGATGAAAAGAAGCAAATTTTCATCATGCGCTGTCTGATTGTGGTCTTTATCGCCATTTCGGTGGTCATTGCCCTCATTCAGCATCACTCCAACGTGACCTTTATTGCCCAGCTCATGGGCATTTCCTGGGGGGCACTGGCAGGAGCCTTCCTGGCCCCCTTCCTGTACGGCTTGTACTGGAAAAAGGCCACCAAGCTGGCCTGCTGGTGCAGCTTTTTGTTCTCCACCTTCGTGATGCTGGGCAACATTCTGGTGCGTCCCCTCTTCCCCGCCCTGCTTCAGTCCCCCATCAATGCCGGGGCCTTCTGTATGCTGGCCGGGCTGGTGATTGTGCCTGTGGTTTCTCTTGTAACCCCAAAGCCCGACCGGTCCCTGGTGGACAATGCCTTCTCCTGCTATGACCGCAAGGTTCTGGTTCCCCAGCGGGAGGCCCTGGGGGAGGGGGAGTAGGGCTGTTCCCCCAAGGGGGAAGGGTTGCCCGCTTCGGCGGGCGGGGACGTGTCGGGGTCGCCCCGACAGGGGGGGATTTCGCTGTCTGCGTAGCCGTCGGCGGCTTGCCGCCTTACGGATACGGCGTACCCCTTGCGGGTACTGCGGACAGCGAGGAC
>CAZHWK010000184.1:0-4533 GCA_964536405.1 uncultured Oscillospiraceae bacterium | reverse complement strand
TGCCCAGCGCCAGGTGGAGTCCAAGAACTTCCAGACCCGAAAGAGCGTGCTGGAATACGACGACGTGATGAACACCCAGCGTAAGGTCATCTACGAACAGCGTCAGAAGGTGCTGGACGGAGAGGACCTGGAGCAGAGCGTCCAGTCCATGATTAGAAGCGTGATTGCCGCCGCCCTTCAGGGGCACATGGGCGAGCAGAAGTATATGGACGCCGAAAGCTTTGAGGCCGCTGTACAGCCCTTCCGTGGGGTGTTCCTGCGTGGGGAAGAGCTGCGCCTCAGCGACGAGGAGCTTTCCGGACTGGACCTGGAGGAGCTGACCGACAAGGTGGCCGAGCGGGCCTACGACATCTATGCCCAGCGGGAGGCCGACTTTACCCCTGCCGTCATGCGGGAGCTGGAGCGGGTTGTCATGCTCCGGGTGGTGGACGAATACTGGATGGACCACATCGATGCCATGCAGGAGCTTCGCCAGGGCATCGGCCTGCGGGCCTATGGCCAGAGCGACCCGGTTGTGGAGTACAAGCGGGAAGGCTATGAGATGTTTGAGGAGATGATTGCCGCCATTCAGGCCGAAACGGTGCGCCGTATGTTCCTGGTGCGGCTTCAGCCCAACGCCACCGTCCAGCGTGAGCGGGTGGCCAAGGTCACCGGCGAAAGCGGCGGCAGCGACGGAACCCTCAAGAAGCAGCCGGTGAAAAAGACCGGAAAAATCGGCCGAAACGACCCCTGTCCCTGCGGCAGTGGGCAGAAGTGGAAGAAGTGTACCTGCAGCGAGTACCATGAAGGTGGGGCGGAATAGGGTCATTATGGCCGATTTCGCTGGAAGTCCGGCGTAAAATTGAAGCCAAGCGGGCTGAGATTTGCGCAGGCGGAGCTTAGCTTCGCCGAGCATTTGAAATAAAAAGGGGGCCCCGGAAAATGGAACATTTTATGGGGAAGTGGAATGCCCCCTGCCCCTGCGGCAGCGGGCAGAAGTGGAAGAAGTGCGACTGCGCACAGTACCATGATGGAGTTTCTGCCGAATGAATGGAATGACTGAACACAGCGTAAATGGCGTGGTGTTCCGCACCGCCGACCGCTTTCGAGCGGCCGGCGGTGTTGTACACGGCTTTTCCACCCGGCTGGGCGGGGTGTCCGAGGGGATTTGGTCCTCCATGAACCTGGGGACCACCCGGGGGGACGACCCCAAGCATGTAGAGGAGAACTACCGCCGATTTTTGAAGGCCGTCGGAGCCGACAGGGACAAGCTGGTCATGAGCAACCAAATTCACGGCACCGAAATCCGCCGGGTCACCCCCGGGGACTATAAGGCCGACCTCTACGCCGACGAGGGCTACGAGGTAGACGGGCTGATCACCGATGTGCCGGGGGAAACCCTGGTCATCTTTTCGGCCGACTGCCTGCCTATTCTGTTTTATGACCCGGTGAAGCGGGTTATCTGCGCCGTTCACGCCGGTTGGCGGGGGACGGTGGGCGGCATTGCCGCTCAGGCGGTGGAACGGATGGTGGGGGACTATGGCTGCCGGACAGAGGACATTTTGGCCGCCATTGGCCCCGGCATTTCCCGCTGTCACTTTGAAACGGATGCCGATGTGCCCCGTGCCGTGCAGGACATTCTGGGTCAAGAGGCCAGGGCCTGTATCGACGAGCTGGAAAATGGGAAGTATCATGTGGATTTGAAGCTGGTCAACCGCATGCTTCTGACCCGGGTTGGACTGCCGGAGGTTAACATAACGATGGACCCGGACTGCACGGCCTGCCATCGGGATAAGTATTGGTCCCATAGGTTTACAGGAGGACAGCGGGGAAGTATGGCTGCTGTCATTCAGTTGACATAATCGTGGTGAAGGAATGAAAAAACACAGGCTGACAAGTTTGATATTGATGCTGGGATTGCTTCTGTCCGCCTGTGGCGGCAGGGCGGTGGAACCTGCCGAGCCAACCCCAACGGCCGAGCCGACCCCTGCCCCGGTGCCGGTGGAATTTGTACTGCCCTACTATGCCACAGCATCCTTTCACCCCATTACCGGGGAGAGCAAGACCAACTTGGCCCTGTCCTCCTTGCTGTATGAGGGGCTGTTTCGGGTGGACAACAGCTTTCAGGCCGAGAAGGTCCTCTGCCAGAGCTATACCGTGTCCGAAGATGGACTGGTCTGGACCTTCGGTCTGCAAAATCGCACCTTTTCCAGTGGGGAGCCACTGGAGGCCCGGGATGTGGCGTCCTCCCTGAATCTGGCCAGGACCAGTAGCCTGTACAGTGCCCGATTGGTTGACATAAAAACGGTGGAAGCAAAGGAGGGGCAGGTGGTCATCACCCTGTCCCAGCCCCGGGGAGACTTGCCGGTCCTGCTGGATGTTCCCATTGTGCGTGAGGTGGAAGGCGGCAATGGGCCCCTGGGCACCGGGCGATATACGCTGGAACCGGGGGAGGAGGGCATGACCCTCAAGCGCACCCCTTGGGCCGACCCGGCTCTGCCCGAAGAAATCCCACTGGCTTCCATGCAGGGGGCGGACGACTTGGTATATGCCTTTGACACCAAGGAGATTTCTCTGGTCTGCGCCGATTTGACCGGCACCGACACCTTGGGGTACTCGGGGGGATATGAGGCCTGGGATTATCCCACTACCTCCATGGTCTACCTGGGGTTTCGCACCGACAAGGGTCCTTGCAAAGACCCCGCCTTGCGCCGGGCTATTTCCCGGGGACTAGACCGGGAGAACGTGGTAAGCGCCCTGTATTCCCGCCATGCCCAGCCCGCCGTTCTGCCCCTGTCCCCCAAAAGTCCCCGCTATGACGGGGACTTGGCTGCCCAGGTGGACTATGCTCCCCAGGCGGCCGCCCTGGAACTGACCCAAGCGGGGTATACCCTGTCCGAGGGGCGGTTGATGCAGGGGCGCAGCCAGGTCAAGCTGAGCCTGCTTGTAAATACCGACAATGCCGCCCGCCTGACCGTGGCCGAGTATTTGGCCGGGGAACTTGGAAAACTGGGGCTGGATGTGACGGTGAAGAAACTGTCCTGGAACGACTATATTGCTACCCTGCAAAAGGGAGAATTTGACCTGTATTTGGCCGAAATGCTGCTGCCTGCGGATTTTGATTTAACCGCCCTCTTGGGGCAGGCTGGGGAACTGAACTATGGCCGGTGGAATGACGGCACCACCCAGGAACTGATGGCCGCCCTTCGCCGGGCAGCCGAGCCCGACCGGGTCGAAGCCGCTCAGGCCCTGTATACCCATCTGGTTCAGCAGATGCCTGTGGCCCCCATCTGCTTTAAGGATCAGTCGGTGCTGACCCAGTGGGGCCAGGTCACCGGGCTGACCCCCACCCGGGGCGACCCCTTTGCGGGGGATGGGTGGAATTTATTTTCTAAGCTACCATAACTGTAATAATATAAGCTTATGTCAACGGCATTATGTAAACTGAACTGTTTGAGAGGGAGAGAGAGAACGTATGGTATTTCGCTGTTTTGCTGAAAAGAAGCCGGGCTTTGATGGAGAGGCGTCCGGCCTTCTGCGGGAGCTGACCGAACAGCTTGGCATTCACACCCTGACCGGGGTGCGGGTTCTGAACCGGTATGATGTGGAGGGGATGGACAAGGCAACCTATGAGGCCGCCGGGCCCATCGTCTTTTCCGAGCCGCAGGTGGACACCCTGTATCAAGAGGACTTCCCCCTGCCTGCCCAGGCGGGGGCTGTGCTGGCAGTGGAAGCCCTGCCCGGACAGTTCGACCAGCGGGCCGATTCGGCCAGCCAGTGCGTCCAGCTTATGACCGGGGGAGAACGGCCTACCGTGCGCTGTGCCACGGTCTATCTGTTGGAGGGTGCCCTGTCCGAAGAGGACCTGTCCGCCATCAAGAAATACCTCATCAACCCCGTGGAGCGGCGGGAAGCCGCCCTGGACAAGCCTGACACTCTGGCCCAGAGCTATCCGGTGCCCGGGCAGGTACAGGTGCTGGAGGGCTTTACCGCCCTGGACCAGGCCGGGCTGAAGGACCTGCTGGACCGGCTGGGGCTGGCCATGGATTTGGACGATTTGACCTTCCTTCAGGGCTATTTCCGGGACGAGGAAAAGCGGGAGCCCACCATCACCGAGGTTCGGGTGGTGGATACATACTGGTCCGACCACTGCCGTCACACCACCTTCTCCACCCACATTGACGGGGTGGACATTGCCGACCCTGGGGTAAAAGCGGCCTATGAGCGGTATTTGGCCGCCCGGGTGGAGGTCTATGGGGAGGAAAAGGCGGCCAAGCGGCCCCAGACCCTGATGGACATTGCCACCATCGGCACTAAGACCCTGAAAAAGCGGGGCCTGCTCCCCGAGCTGGACGAGAGCGAGGAGATCAACGCCTGCTCCATCCACGTCCCCGCCACGGTGGACGGGGCGGTACAGGACTGGCTTTTGATGTTCAAGAACGAGACCCACAACCACCCCACCGAAATTGAGCCGTTCGGCGGCGCGGCCACCTGCAGCGGCGGCTGCATCCGGGACCCCCTGTCCGGACGGGTGTACGTCCATCAGGCCATGCG
>CAZHWK010000183.1:0-4592 GCA_964536405.1 uncultured Oscillospiraceae bacterium | reverse complement strand
GGGTCTGGGGCAGCTTCTCCTCGGGGACAATCTGGTCGATATAGCGGCCAATCATGGAATGCTCGCTGGTGCCGATGAGGTACAAATCCTCGCCCTCAATTTTGTACATCATGGCCTCCATGTCGGCAAAGGACATGACGCCCTCCACCACGTTGCCGTGGATCATGAAGGGGGGAATGCAGTAGGTGAAGCCCTTATCGATCATGAAGTCCCGACCATAGGCCAGCACGGCCTCGTGGAGGCGGGCAATGTCCCCCAGCAGGTAGTAAAAACCGGAGCCGGACACCCGACCGGCGGCATCCATGTCAATGCCGTCAAAGGACTCCATAATAGCGGTGTGGTAGGGGATTTCAAAGTCGGGCACGGAAGCCTCCCCAAAACGCTGAACCTCCACGTTATGTTCGTCATCGGGGCCGATGGGAACGGAGGGGTCGATAATATTGGGGATGGTCATCATAATCTTGCGAATACGCTCGGCGTAGTCGTTTTCCAGGGCTTCCAGCTCCTCCAGCCGCTTGGCCTTGGCCACCACCTTGGCCTTGAGCTCCTCGGCCTCAGCCAGCTTGGAGGGGTCTTTCTTGGCCTGGCCCATGAGCATACCCACCTGCTTGGACAGGGCGTTGCGCTCAGCCCGGAGGGCTTGGGCCTCGTTGATGGCGGCCCGGTTGGCGGCATCCAGCTCGATGACCTCATCGACCAGGGGAAGCTTGGCATCCTGGAATTTCTTCTTGATGTTTTCCTTTACCACATCGGGGTTTTCCCGAAGAAACTTAATATCAATCATGGTGTTCACCTCATTTAGATTTTAGGCTCCCCACAAAGGAGAGGGAATGTTTCACGTGAAACAATGGTGACTTAATAAAGAATATTGTAAATTTCCTGATAGCGTTCGGCGGGGGAGAAGCGGTCAGTGTCGGTGGTGCTTTGGGCGGGGAGGAAGGACTTTAAGTCCCCTTCCTCCATGGTTTGGATTAAATCCCGGCACAGGCCATAGCGACCCCGCACATAGGCTTCATCAATCTGCCAAAACAGATCCATGGCTTTGGTTACCCCATCCAGCCTCTCGGAAAGCTGGGACTGCTGTTTTTCCATGGCCTCGGCCTGCTTGGTCAGGTCCTCCATCTGCTGTTCTAACTCTCCAATTTGTGCTTCCAGTTGGTTGTTAACTTCCACCAGATTTTGCAGGGAATGAATGGAGGACAAGGACTCGGTCAGGCCGGAAATGGCCTGTTCGTTGGCCCGCTGCTGCATAAAGTAGGACATGAGCAGCAGGAAAAAGGCGGCCGCAAATAAAATGGCCAAATAGGTAACCACTCGGCCCTTTTTGTTGCGCTGGGCCTGTTGTTGCTGGCGGCGGGAACGGCCCTCAGACTGGGGCCTGGCATGTCCTTCGGACTGGGGCTTAGAGTGGCCCTCCATGGGAGTTTCGCTCATGATTGGCCCCCTTCCTTGGTCGGGGTTTTGCGGGCAATATTGAGATGGTCAATGAGAATGGTCAAATCCTCATCGTTGTAAAACTCAATCTCCAACTTGCCACGCTTAGGCCCCGTGGTAATGGAAAACTTCCGCCCCCACTGGGTGGAAAGCTCCTTGGCGGCGGCATCCCGATACATTTTCATGGCATCCACCGGCTTTTCGCCGCCACGCTCCTGCAATTCTTCCATTTCACGGGCCAAATGCTTGGCCAGGGCCTCGGTCTGCCGCACCGAAAGGCCCTCCCGAATAACCCGCTGGGCCAACTTCTTCTGGGCATTCCCCTTCGGGGCGGCCAGCAGGGCACGGGCATGACCTGCTGACAGGTCACCTTGCTCCAGCAGAGCCTGAATGGCATCAGGCAGGCCAAGCAGACGCAGGGCATTGGCAATAGCAGGGCGTGATTTGCCCATGCGTTCGGCCACACCCTCTTGGGTCAGACCGTATTCCTCCATCAAAACCTGATAGCCCTTGGCTTCCTCCATGGGGTTCAGGTCCTCCCGCTGGAGGTTTTCAATCAGGCCAATTTCCATGACCTTTTTATCGTCCGCCTCAATAATTATGGCGGGAATTTCGCTTAAGCCTGCCTCCTTGGCGGCACGCCAGCGGCGTTCCCCGGCAATAATCTGATAGTACCCGGAGGAAAGCCGACGAACGGTGAGGGGCTGAATGACCCCGTGCTGGCGGATGGAGTCGGCCAAAGCGCTGATGGCAGCAGAGTCAAAGTGTTTACGGGGTTGATTTAACCCGGGCTGTACTTGAGAAATGGGAAGGGAAAGGGAACCACTTTCCTGGGACTGGAGGGCGGCATCGCCCAGCAAAGCTCCCAGGCCCTTACCTAAGCCACGTTCTTTTGTTGCCAAACTTGTCAGTCCTTTCTTCGCCATGTTTCACGTGAAACATATGGCGGTATTATTTCCTATTTTGCTCGATGACCTCGTCGGCCAAAGAGCTGTATGCCTCGGTACCACGGCTCCAAGGGTCGTAAGCCAGAACCGGCTTGCCGTGACTGGGCGCTTCGGACAGACGAACGTTGCGGGGAATGACAGTGGCATACACCTTGCCCGGAAAGTGACGCTTGACTTCTTCGGCCACCTGAAGAGAAAGGTTGGTGCGGCCATCAAACATGGTAAGAACCACACCCTCTAAATCCAGGGAGGTGTTCAGGGCCCGCTTTACAATGCGAACGGTGGAAAGAAGGTCGCTTAGACCTTCCAGGGCGTAATATTCGCACTGAACCGGAACCATAACCGTGTCGGCGGCACAGAGGGCGTTCAGGGTCAAAAGTTCCAGGGAAGGGGGGCAGTCAATGAAAATGAAGTCGTATTGATCCTTTAGCTTGGACAAGGCATCCCGAAGAAGATATTCCCGGCGGTCCATGCCAATCATCTCTACCGAAGCACCGGCCAAAGCCTTATTGGCAGGAAGCACATCCCCGTAGGGGGTTTTGACAACGGCCTTGGAACAGGGGGCATCGTTGATAAGGACCTCGTATACCCCGGGAGTGGCGGTGGTTTTATCCACACCAAGGCCGGAGGTAGCGTTGGCCTGGGGGTCAAAATCACAGAGAAGAACCCGCTTTCCCTTGGCGGCTAAGGAAGCCACCAGGTTGACGCAAGAGGTGGTTTTACCCACTCCGCCCTTCTGATTGACAATAGCAATTGTTTTGGCCATGAGGCACCTGCCTTTCTATTCTAAACAACAAATACTATTATAAGACGGGAGAAGAGGAATTTCAACTTAAAAACCAGATTGTTTCACGTGAAACAGAGGAAAAAAAACACCCACCCATTGTTTCACGTGAAACAATGGGTGGGTGTTTTACAAGATATGGTGGATATCTACTTGGGAATTTCAATGGTCAACAAGATAGAGTGGTCGGTTTCCTCCCGGCGGCAATTGGCATTTACCCCTGCATGTTTCATCATAGAGAGGCCCCGGGTGACCGTGTTGAGGAAAAGACGAACGTCCTTAATGATGTAGGTGGGCTTTTTGCGAGGAGCCTTTTCCTCTGTGGGTTGGGGTGGGGCCAAAAGGCTGTCAATATAAGCGTCGGTTTGAGCCACGTTGAAGTTCTGCTCAATGATGACACCCAGGGCATCGAAACGTGCCTCGGCAGGAAGGCGAAGAAGGGAACGGGCGTGCCGCTCGGTGAGGTTGGCCGCCCGAAGGGCGGTCAGGCAGGTAGGGGAGAGTTTGAGCAGACGCAGCTTGTTGGCCACAGCGGGCTGAGATTTCCCAATTTTTTTGGCGGCCTCCTCCTGGGAGAGGTGGAAGGTGGAAATCAGGTTGTCCAGGGCCAGGGCCTCATCCAAAAAGTCCAAATCCCGCCGCTGGAGGTTTTCCACCAGGGCCAGCAGGGAAGAGGCCTGCTCGTCCACCTCCAGGACGATGCAGGGGACCTCCTGCAATCCACAGAGCTGGGCCGCCCGCAGACGGCGTTCCCCCGAAACCAGCTCATAACAAGAGCCTGTGCGGCGAACCGAAAGGGGCTGAAGGATGCCGCTTTCCGCAATGGAGTCGGCCAGCTCCTGTAAAGGCTCCGGCTCAAAGTGGGTTCTGGGCTGATGGGGATTGGGGACAATAGAACCGACCGGGATAGAGAGAACTCGATTGCTTTCAAAAAGTCCCCGTTTTTTGTTGAAAAAGGCCATTTCCGTATCCTTCCTTTCAAGACAACCGTGTTTTGCCAAAGCCGGGCAAGACCTGTGGAAAATTGGCAGGTGGCAAAAGCAAATAGCAATAAAACCTATGTTGTGCCAAATATTGGAAGTTCCTTGTGCTGTTACTGTACCAGTTATTTCCGGCGGGAAATGGCGGTTTTGGTCGGCTGGGGAAAAGAATTTTTCCCGCCGGGGTTGTCCCGACAGGGGGAGAGTTTGCCCGCTTCGGCGGGCGGGAAACGAGCCGTGACCCACGGCAGGGGGGGAGGATTTCGCCGTTTGCGAAGGGCGAGGAACATGTGGCGGCCCCACCACAGGGGGAGAGTTTGCCCGCTTCAGCGGGCGAGGAACGTGCCGTGCCCCACGGCGGGGGAGATTTCGCTGTCTGCGGACAGCGAGGACGTGCCGGGGTTGCCCCGGCAAACAGATTTCGCCCTTTGCGAAGGGCAAGGAACG
>CAZHWK010000182.1:0-4601 GCA_964536405.1 uncultured Oscillospiraceae bacterium | reverse complement strand
CGCAGGCTTTCTTTTTTGTAATACGGCGCACACAACCTCACATTCTTATCAAATTGTGCCAACGATACCTTTTCCTTATCATAATGGAATTTCAATGGGAATACCACAAACCTCAATGCACCCAAGCGCATCCAGGTCAAGAAAGGTTTCATAGCCCTGTACGATTTCGAGTTCCCCGGTTTCATCCTTGCTTCCGCTGCCGGCACGGCTTCCAAAGGGAGCCTACCTGGGCGCAAGCAGCATGACCTCTCCCTGCTTGTCATAGAGGACAATGGTCGGCACTTCTATGTTCAAGCCATTGGGATAGTGCCGTTGCTGCCCAATCAAACCCTCTCCTTTATTGACTGGGCAAACCAGTAGCGGCCCATGTTTGTCCCATCCAGCGTGCTTAAGAACCTGTCCAGGGCCGCCCCCAAGGCTTTGGCATCAAACTCACTTTCCACCGTATCCCGTGCCGGGATACACTCCTCCAGCTCATCCAGTACCGCATCATAAAAGCTATTGCGCTTGAGGGCCGTATTGGCATGGTATTTTTTATGGAGAGGTTCCTCACAATCCAGCAACGAAAACTCAGCAGCGGCTTTGGCCTTTGAGGGGGAATTGCGTTCCATGCCCCCAAATAAGCATCATTGACGCATTCCTCCGCATCTTGTGCATTGTTTCCTATATTGTGCGCCACCTTTTTGCAAACAGCTCCGTATTTGCCGCTCACTTCGGCAATCGCCTGCTCGGAGCGATCAAAAAATAAGTCCAGTATTTTTTCATCTTCCATGGTCCACCTCCTTTCTGTCTCGCCTATATACTACCGATTTCGCACCGATTCTCACACCCATTATCCATTTATTTTTTCTCATGGCCCGGTTATGACAGGCTATGTTGCTCCCATCCCCATACACAAAAAGGCGAATGGCCTCGGCCATTCGCCTTTTTCTTATTTTCTCACGGTATCCCCCACCCCGTGGGTGCTTTTAAGCACAAGACCCGTCAGGGCAAAGAGGGCGATGGCATTGGGAATGACCATCAGGTTATTGAACATATCGGCCAGCTCCCACACGAAATCACTGCCCGTCATGGTCCCCAGGAAAATAAAGACCAGGGCCATGACCGAATAGACCACTGCGGACTTCTTCCCAAAGAGATAGACCACGTTAATCTTGCCGAAGAGGTTCCAGCTCAACACGGTGGAGAAGGCAAAGCAGAACAGGCAGACCGACACGAAGATGGCCCCCGCCTTGGCTCCAAAGACCACGCCAAAGGCTGTCTGGGCCAGGTTTGCCTTGCCGAGAATCTCGGTCACCGCCCCGGTATAGCCCCCGGCCAGCATCCCCCCCTCGGTGTACAGGGTTGAGATAATGACCAGTGCATTGAGGGTGAGCACCACGAAGGTATCCATAAAAACCCCAATCATGGCCACCACACCCTGGTCGTGGGGGTCGGTCACGTTGGCCATGGCGTGGGCATGGGGGGTAGAGCCCATACCGGCCTCGTTGGAGAACAAGCCCCGCTTGGCCCCCTGACTAATGGCGGTTTTAATGGCATAGCCGAAGCCGCCGCCGATAATGGCCTGGGGTTGGAACGCATATTTGAAAATCATGCCAAAAGTGGCGGGCAGGTACTGGGCCCGGGCCACCAGAACGGCCACACTGCCCACCAGGAAGATGGCCGCCATAATGGGAACCACCTTTTCAGTGACGGAGGCCAGCCGCTGAACGCCCCCCAGAAAAATCACCCCGCAGATGACCACCAGCACAATGCCCACCACCCAGGAGGGAACCCCGAAGGCGGTCTGGAAGGTGGAGCCGATGGAGTTGGACTGGACCATGCATCCCATGAAGCCCAGAGCCAGGATAATGGCAACGGCAAAAAATCCTGCCAAAAACTTTCCAAAGGCCCCTTTGAAGGCCGTGGTAATGTAGTACACCGGGCCGCCATGGATGGTGCCGTCCTCATCCACCCTGCGGGTCTTGATGGCCAGGGTAGCTTCGGCATAGATGGTGGCCATGCCGAAGAAGGCGATGACCCACATCCAGAAGATGGCCCCCGGCCCGCCGGTGAGGATGGCACCCGAAGCCCCCACAATGTTGCCGGTACCCACCTGGGCGGCGATGGCGGTGGCAAGTGCCTGGAAGGAGGTCATCCCCTGCTTCTGCTTTCCTCCCCGGAGGGAGATATTCCCAAAGACCCGCTTCATTCCTTCCCCAAAACAGCGAACCTGGACAAACCGGGTTTTCACCGTATACCAAAGGCCCACCCCGATGAGCAAAAAGACCAGAATATAGCTGGACAAATAGTTGTTGATATTGGCCACAATGGGAAAAAGGGCCTCCTCCATCGCTTTTACCATAACGCTTTCTCTCCTTCTCTGCGGACAAAAAAGGACCGTTGGAGGGCTTCTCCAACGGTCCGGTTCAAGCGAAATAGACGGTCCTCCCCCGGGCGCACACATCGCCCGGCGGAAAGCCGGTTTTTTCCCTCTGTCCTTTTGCCTGAGAGATTGGCAGGGGGTTCCCCCTGCGTTGCACCTTCGGCACTCGTTGTTCGAGCTTCTCCAGAGTCACATCCGTGTACAGTCCTCGCCCCTCGGGGCACCTGAGAGTGTTACTCCTTCGGCGGGCCATGCGGCCACTTTCCTGCTCACTTCGTCTGTCCTGTTCAGTTGTTAGTGGGCATGATAGCACATTCTGCCCTGCTTGTCAACACCAAGCGGACATTTATTTCTTATAGGAGGACGAATTTCATGTGTCCCGGCCTCCTTCCCGGCTTTACTCCACCGGGCCTTCAGGGGCGGTCACCGTAAAGGTTTGGGCCATGGCCTCCAAAAGGGCGATTTCCTCCTCCAGGCGGGGAGAATCCTTGTGGCAAAGGGTATGCATCACATAACAGCCTCCCGCCTTCCCAGGAAAGAGATAAGCCGTGTCGATTTGCCCGCCCTGGTCCCGACGGGCCACATATTGGGCATTCCCTACTCCGGGAAGCATCTCACGCCCCCGGTACTGCTCCAGCCGGGTTTCCATGTCCTCCTCCAGCCAGGCCATCAAAACCCCAGCCCCGGTGGTATACCGAGACCAGCACTCCACAACATTGGCCTGGTTGAGAAGGGGCTCGGTCCACCCGCTGATGGGAACATAGACATAGAACCCCTCTCCCTCATAGCGGCGGGCGGGATAATTGCCATTCTCGCCGGGAGGGAGCAGGTCCATCACATAAGGGGGCAGGTCCAGCCCCTTTTCGGTCACATACCAGTCGTAAATGGCCTCTTCATAGCTCAAATGATAGCCGTAAAAGTCCATGCCGTCGTTGACCGGCCGGTCGTACAAAATGTCATAGGTGCCGTCCGAATGGCGCAGGGCCACGATATTGTGTCCCCCCTGCCCCTCCAAATCCAGCCAGCCGTCCTTCTCGTACATACCGCCAACCAAGACCACCTGGGAGTGGTCCACATCCAGCTTGACCAGATAATGGAAGGTCCATGCCTCCAGCGTTCCCTCGGGGGCAAGGCCGGACACCTCCCCCTTCTTTTCCAGCCATGCAAGCTTCCTGTCCACCACACGGGCTGTCGCCCTCCTATCGGGAGATACCACATCGGCCATCTGATAATAGGACACAACTTTCTCTGCCTCCATGACTTGCTGGGCAAAGGCCTCCATACTGGCGTACTGTCCGGCCCCCGCCCGATGGTCACGGGGGTTTGCCAGACAGACTGCCAGCACCCCCACACAGAGTACGGCCGCCACCAACGTGAGCCACAGGCTGGGCTTTTTCCAGTTCAGCAGATTTCGGATACGGCCCTTGGTATCCCCCTCTCCAAAGGCCAGGGGATTCCCTGCAATCATGGTACGCCCCGAGGCCAGCCGCAAAAGGGAATCGGAATAGCTCCGCCGAATTTCTCCCCCCAGCTTGCTGACCACGGCCTCGTCACAGCTCATTTCCATATCCTGCCCCGCCAAAACAAAGGCCACCCAGACCAGCGGGTTAAACCAGTGCAGGCACAAAGCCGCAAAGGCCAGGGCCCGCATGATGTGGTCCCCCCTGCGGATGTGGTGCCTCTCGTGGGCCAGGATATACCCCCGCTCCCCCTCCGGCAGAGCCGAGGGCAGATAGATTTTAGGGCGCAAAAATCCCAGCACAAAGGGTGTGTCGATATGGTCGGCCAGGTAGAGGTTCCCCTCCAGACAGATGGCCCCCACCAGCCTGCGGCGCAGGCCAAGCAAGGATAGACCCCCATACCCCAGCATGGCCAAACTACCGGCCAGCCACACCCAGGCCATCAGGCCCATTGCCCCTTTCAGGGGGGCAGCTGCCAGCTGTTCCTGCCCCTGGGGCAGGGCTTGTTGGATGGCATCGTTTCCCCCCGGCAAGGGTTGTTGCACCTGGGGATTTTCCATGGGGCCGCCGCCGGAGGGCACATATTCCACGGTGCTGGTGACCCTTCCCCGCTCCTGCACCGGAGTATCCAGCAGGCCCAGCAGGGAAAAGTCGGCTGTCACCGAAATGGGGCAGAGCAGGCGGAACAAAACCACTACCCACAGGGCGTAAGCGTATATCTTTGGGGCCCGCTTCAGCACCAGGCGGGCCCCCAGCACGGCCAGAATGACCACCCC
>CAZHWK010000181.1:0-4637 GCA_964536405.1 uncultured Oscillospiraceae bacterium | reverse complement strand
GTATGATAGTCAGTTTATGCAGGACTTGAGATTTAAGCAGTTTCTAGCACATCCACACTATAAGCCGCTCATTGAAAAATTAAAAGACACTCTACTAGGTGATGTAGAGATAGAGCTATCGAAAGAAATAGAAAATACACTTGATAAAGTGATTAAAGAATTAAACTTAAATCCTTAAAGACTTCACTTTGTTCTATTTGTTTTTTGAAGAAAAAACCGCCATTATTTGCGGAACAATTTGCGGAATTGACAAATGGAAAATGACTGAAAGCATTGATATACCAACGTTTTCACGAAACAAGACTTTATAGAATGGGAATAAAAAGACTCAAAATCATAGCCCGCCGGGATACCGGCGGGCTATATGTTTTGTGCCGTGGTATAGATAGCAAGCTTGTGATCTTTCCTTCCATCGGCCATGGCCGATAAAGGTGCCGCCCCACACGTCCGGGGGATAGAAAAAATGGCGTTTTGCCTTGGGCATTTTCAGAGGAAAGACGGTGGAATGAAGGGGAAGGATTGGCCATTAAGTATAAAATGTGGAAGGGGCGGCCTTTGCGGTTGACAATGCCCTTCCACAAAGATACAATATAAAAAATTACCGTGCGGAAGCGTTTGAACATCGGTGGATGCATGGCAATAATCGGGCGCTGAGAGAGGAAAGGGGAGCCATACCAATGGGCTATACCAAGGAAGATATTATCAAGCGAGTGAAGGATGAAAACGTGAATTTCATCCGTATGCAGTTCACTGATATTTTTGGCCAACTGAAAAATGTGGCCATCACCGCCTCCCAAATTGAAAAAGCGGTTAACAATCAGATTGCCATTGACGGCTCCTCCATCGAAGGATTTGTCCGTATTAACGAATCCGACCAATACCTGCGTCCCGACCTGGATTCCTTCGTGGTATTCCCTTGGCGGCAGGAGCATGGCAGAGTGGCCCGGCTGATTTGCGACGTATATAACCCCGATGGTACTCCGTTTATTGGCGACCCACGGGGTGTGCTCAAACGGGTGCTGGATCGGGCCAAATCCATGGGCTATGACGCTTTTAACGTGGGGCCTGAAGCTGAGTTTTTCCTTTTCCAGACCGATGAGGAGGGAAAGCCGACCACCAAAACAAACGATGAGGCGGGCTATTTTGACCTCGGCCCCCTGGACCATGGGGAGGGCACCCGCCGTCAGATTTGCCTTGCGTTGGAAAGCATGGGCTTTGAAATCGAAGCCAGCCATCACGAATGTGCGGCCGGTCAGCACGAAATTGATTTTAAGTATACCGATGCCCTCAAGGCGGCCGACAATATTATGACCTTTAAGCTGGCGGTCAAGGTCATTGCCCAGTGCAACGGACTTCATGCTACCTTCATGCCCAAGCCCATCTATGGGGTTGCCGGGTCGGGGATGCATACCAATATGTCCCTTTTCCGCAACGGCAAAAACGTCTTTTATGATGAAAACGGGGAGAGGGGGCTGTCTAAGGAGGCATACAGCTTCATTGCTGGCATCTTGCAGCATATGAAGGGCCTGACCCTCATCACAAACCCCCTGGTGAACTCCTATAAGCGTCTGGTACCCGGTTATGAGGCTCCCTGCTATATGGCCTGGTCGGCGTCCAACCGTTCAGCCCTCATTCGTATCCCCTCGGCCAGAGGTCAGTCTACCCGTGTGGAACTGCGCAGTCCCGATCCTGCCTGTAACCCCTATCTGGCCTTGGCTGTCTGCCTGGCCGCCGGTCTGGATGGAATTGAAAAGGGGCTGACGCCGCCCCCTGAGATTACGGATAATATCTATGCCATGGATGCCCGTACCCGTACCCGGCATAAGATTGATTCTCTGCCCGGCTCCTTGGAGGAGGCCATCGGCTATTTCCGAAAGGACAAGCTGATCATGGAGGCCTTGGGGGAGCATGTTACCACCCAATTCCTGGCTGGCAAGCAGGCTGAGTGGGAAGAGTACCGCACCCGTGTTTCCAGCTGGGAGCGGGATAAGTACATCGTGGCCTATTAAATAAAGCGAAGGAACTCCGAAGGGAATTGTAATAGTCCGGCTTTCCATCGTTTTAGGGCACCATCGTTGCGTTACGATGGTGCCCTTTTTTGCTGCCATGAGGAGGATGCTGTTTGCGGCTGGCTTTGTTTTTCTATTATGGGTTTATATTACGTAGGACAAAAATGAGCAGCCGCTGAAGCTTCAGCGGCTGCTCATTCTTAAAAGAGAGGAACATTTTTAGCCCTTGCTATGGGGCTTACCCTGCAATTCGTTGTGCATATCCAACACAGCCTGGGCGGCGTCGTCAAAGTCCTGGATTTCCTGATAGCCTTCCAGAACCTCACTGTGCTCCAGGTCGGAGTGGGTATCCGGGGCGGAGCGGTATGCAAGTTTCAGAAGAATGGGAGCCAGAATAACCGTCACTGTTACCATCAAGACGATGGGGGTCATAAACATGGGATTCATCAGCCCAACGGCAACCCCCTTATCAGCAACAATGAGAGCCACCTCACCACGGGAGACCATGCCAAGGCCAATACGCAAGGAATCCTGATTGCTGTACTTACACAGCTTGGCACCCAGACCACAGCCAACTACCTTTGTGATAATGGCCACAACGGTGAGCAGGATGGTAAATATCACGATGGTAGGCGTCCACTGGGGTAAGGTAACTTTGATACCAATGCTGGCAAAGAAAACGGGGGAGAGGAGCATATAGGAGAGAATATCGCACCGAGAAGCCACATAGGTTACCCGGGTTGTGTTGGAGATAATGAGGCCTGCAATAAAAGCACCGGTGATATCGGCCACCCCAAAGAACTGTTCGGCTACATAAGCATACAGGAAGCCAAAGGCAAGGCAGATGATGGCAAACCGTTTCCGGTCCCACTTGGCCGACTGCATCCATGTTTCAATCAATTTATGCAGGACAATGCCGAGAACAAGGCTAATACCGAAGAAGGCCACCACCTTGAACAGAACGGGTACCAGACTGACACTGGGGTCAGACATTCCGGTGATGATGGTCAGAGCCACCAGACCCAAAACGTCATCGATGAGGGCGGCACCTAAGATGGCGTTGCTGGAACGAGTGGACAGCTTACCCATTTCCTTCAGTGTTTCCACCGTAATGGATACAGAGGTGGCAGTCAAAATCACGCCCACAAAGGCATTTTCCAAAAATGCTTTGGGGTCGGAGGTGGGATTGACCAGATGAGCCACAGCAAACCCACCTGCAAGAGGGACAATGACACCGATAAGAGCGATGACAAAGGAGGCCTTGCCCGAGCGTTTCAGTTCGCCCAAATCGGTTTCCAGGCCGGCACTGAACATAAGGACGATAACTCCAAGTTCGGAAACGTGGCCTAAGAATTCCGTGTTCTCCAACAGGCCGAGGCAGCTTGGTCCCAGTAGCAGACCGGCCAGCAAAGCCCCCACCACCTGGGGCATATTCACCCGTTTGGTTAAGATAGAGAGGACCTTTGTGGCAATTAAGATGATTGCAATGTCAAGAATGTAGGAATAATCCATAGCAAACACTCCTTTCCCGGAAAAAAGAAAAACCGCACACACCAGTAACGATGTGCAGGCTTTGCGTTTTTTAGTTTAGCCCATTTTGTGCAGAAACACAAGAGGAGCCTTGAACGAAAATGACAAAAAAGGAATTTTGAATTTGTATAAAATGCCAAGACAAGCTTTTTTCAAGCGGGCTATTCTATTTTTGCCACACATCTGCTATAATTATTTTGAATTCGTATATGGAGGCGGCGCATGAACTGCTTAAAAGCCTTAAAACATGAACTGGAACAACATTGTCCGGCCTTGGAACTGCGGCAGGAGGAGCCCATGGGAAAGCACACCTCTTTCCGTATTGGTGGACCTGTAAAGTTAATGGCCTTGCCGCATAATGAGGCAGAGGCAATCACGGCGGTGCAAACTGCGGTACGGCTGGGCGTAGAACCCTTGTTTATCGGAAATGGATCCAACTTGCTGGTGAGTGATGAAGGTCTGGATGCCTTTGTAATAAAGTGTATAGATGGGCTGGGTACGATGGAAAGCCTGGGGGATACCGGGCTGCGCCTGGGCTCTGGGATGCTGTTGGCCCGGGCGGCCCTTTATGCCAGAGACCGCAGCTTGACAGGCCTGGAATTCTCCCACGGGATACCCGGTTCGGTGGGCGGGGCGGTCACCATGAATGCGGGGGCCTATTTTGGCGAAATGGCCGACGTGGTGCGTTCGGTACGCTTTTTGAACCTGGACGGTACTCTGGACGAGCTGCACGGGGAAGAACTGGAATTTTCTTACCGAAAAAGCGTCTTTGAAGAGAAGAATGTGCTGATTTTAAGTGCCGATGTGGAGCTTGCCCACGGGGATAAGAAGAAGATTGGGGAGCGTATTGAGGATTTGGCCCGCCGCCGCCGGGAGCGTCAGCCCCTGGAATATCCCAGCGCCGGGTCTGCCTTCAAGCGGCCTAAGGACGGGTTTGCGGCGGCCCTCATTGACCAGTGCGGGCTGAAGGGTTTTGGCATTGGCGGGGCACAGGTGGCCCCTAAACATGCCGGATTTATTATTAACCGGGGGGGCGCAACCTGCCGGGACGTGATGGCGGTTGTGACCCATGTGTACCGCACCGTGCTGGCACAAACC
>CAZHWK010000180.1:0-4649 GCA_964536405.1 uncultured Oscillospiraceae bacterium | reverse complement strand
CCCCACGGGGCAGCAAATTCAGTCTGGTGCTACCATCATTGACAACCGTACCGGGGATGTGGTGGCCATGGCGGGCGGCATGGGGGAAAAGACGGCCAGCCGCATCAGCAATCGGGCCAGCTCGGCCATCCGTCAGCCCGGCTCTTCCATCAAGCCCATCGCCGTCTATGCCCCTGCTATCGAGCTGGGGCTGATTAACCCGGCCACCATCATTGACGACGTGCCCATCAACTGGAACGGCAAGGCCTGGCCTGTGAACTCCTACAACCATTATCGGGGGCGCATGACCGTCTTTGAGGCGGTGGAGGACTCCTCCAACCCTGTGGCTGTACGGGTACTGCGGGACTATATTACCCCCCAGATTTCCTATGATTTTCTGACCGGCAAGCTGGGCTTTACCACCCTGGTGGCCGCCCGGCAGGGGAGCAACGGAAAGGTCTATTCGGATATTGATATCGCCCCCCTCTCTCTGGGCGGTTTGACCGACGGGGTCAGCACCATGGAAATGGCGGCTGCCTATGCCTCCTTCCCCCGCATGGGCGTGTATACAAAGCCCCGGACGTACAGCCGGGTGCTGGACGCCAACGGCGAGGTGATTTTGGAGAACGAGTCTGCCAGCTCGGTGGCCATGAAGGAGTCCACCGCCTTCTATATCAACTATCTGCTCAAAAACGTAGTGTCCGCCGGTACCGGCCGTGAGGCCAATTTCTCCGGCATGGAAATTGCCGGTAAGACCGGTACCACCACCAATAACTATGACCGCTGGTTTGTGGGCTACACCCCGTACTATACCATGGCGGTCTGGACGGGCTATGACCAGAACGAGCGACTGAAGGTTACCGGAAACCCCGCCGCCCAGCTGTGGAAAAAGGTGATGAGCCAGGTGCATGATGGCCTGCCCTATCAGGACTTCCCCCAGCCCGCCGACGGTGTGGTGACCCAGAAGTATTGTCTGGACAGTGGTCTGCTGGCCAACGATTACTGCCCCAACGACGCCCGGGGCAACCGGGTTACCAGCGGGCAGTTCGTGAAGGGGGATGCCCCCACCCAGTACTGTACCCTGCACGTGCCGGTGTTCCTTTGTAAGGACGATCCCATCTTGGATTCTTCCGGACAGCCTACTGGGATGTACCATCTGGCCGGGGACTTCTGTCCCACCGAGAGCAAGCTTTCGGTTTCGGTATTGGATTACGAGCGGAACATGGAGGGATTGAGCTTCAATACCCGGGACGACCATGTGATGCTGGACTATTTGAAGAGTTTGGGCACCTGTCATGTTCATCTGAGTGCCCCAGAGCCCGAGCCTCCGGTCTATGACCCTAACGATCCCACTACCTGGCCCTGGGACGGCGAAAATCCGGGCGATGCGCCTGGCGGGGAACCGACTGCTCCCCCTACCGAGCAGCCCGGTGGTGAGGAACCTGGCTTCCACTGGCCTTGGGAGAGCACTCCAAACCCCAGTGAAAGCTATGTACCCGCAGGCAACTAAACATAAGCTCAGGGCCGTGGCCCTGAGGATGCAAAACGGGGGTCGGCCTAGCCGACCTCCGTTTTGATGTTTTATCTTGTTATTTTCACTAAAAAATGAAAGAAAAATTTATGGAAACTAGAGGAAAAGACGATTGTCTTTGATGGGCGGACTGTGGTACAATGAACATCATAAAAGAACAAATGGCTTTCAAGGAAAGACAATAAGTGAGGTAGGTGCATACAATGGCAAAGATGCCGAACTACTTTGTGGTGGAAGCTTCCGCTCTGCCCGAAATCTTTTTAAAGGTGGCCGAGGCCAAGCGTCTGTTTGATACCGGGGAGGTGGACACGGTCCATCGGGCTACGCAGGAGGTGGGTATTAGCCGCAGTGCATTTTATAAGTATAAGGATGCGGTGCGGCCCTTTAACGATATGCTCCACGGGCGGATTGTCACCATCCAAATCATGCTCAAGGATGAGCCGGGGGTTCTGTCCTCGGTACTGGGGGTCTTTGCCCGGTGCGGGGCTAATATTTTGACCATCAATCAAAGTATTCCCACCAACGGTTGTGCCGCCGTGACAGTTACGGCCGAAACCAATTCCCTCAGCCTGCCCATGGAAGAGGTGGAAGGGGCTTTGAAGGGGACCACCGGGGTGGTCAAGTGTGAAATTTTAGCGGGGTAAGCTCTGGAATGTTGTGGCACCCCGGCGCAGGGGGGGAATTTTGCCCGCTTCGGCGGGCGAGGAACTTGCCGGGGGTGCCCCTGCGTAGCCGTTGGCGGCCTGTCGCCTTACGGATACGGCGTACCCCTTGCGGGTACGGTGGGGCTGTGGCCTCCCGGCCAGGGCCAAACCCATTTCTTTTTTCCAGCGGTTCATTTAGTTCTCCCCGGCACGCTTGCGGGCCGGGGGGAACCCTAGGACCGCTGGTAAAAAAGTCGTTTGGCCCCTGCGTAGCCGTTGGCAGCTTGCCGCCTTACGGATATGGCGTGCCCCTTGCGGGTACTGCCGTGGGTCACGGCACGTTTCATCGACCCCCGCAGGGGGCGAAATCTCATCCCCTGCGCCGGGGCGGCGCAACGTCCTCGCCGTTCGAAAACGGCGAAATCTAACCCCTGTGGCAGGGTCGCCACACGCTCCTCGCCCCTCGCAAGGGGCGAAATCTACCCCCCTGCGGCGGAGCCGCCGCACGCCCCTCGCACGCCGAAGCGGGCGAAACTCCCCCCCTGCCGGGGCAGCACAGTAAGGAGAAATAGATATGATAAACATTGCCATTCTTGGCTTCGGTGTGGTCGGCTCAGGCGTGGGGCAGGTCCTGCGTGAAAACGGAGCGGCCATTGCCCGCCGGGTTAACGACCCTGTGAACCTGAAATATATTCTGGACCTGCGTCCCCAGCCAGACAGCCCTTGGGCCGACCGCTTTGTCACCGACTTTTCCATCATTGAGGCCGACCCCGAGGTTTCCATCGTGGTGGAGACCATTGGCGGTGCCAAGGCCGCCCTGGATTTTACCCGCCGGGCACTGAAGGCAGGTAAGCATGTGGTGACCTCAAACAAAGAAGTGGTGGCCGAACATGGGCAGGAGCTGTTGGCTCTGGCCAAGGAAAACGGGGTGCGTTACCTCTTCGAGGCCAGCGTGGGGGGCGGCATCCCCATCATCCATCCTCTTTATCAGTGCCTGTGTGCCAATGAAATCAGCCAGATTTCCGGCATCCTCAACGGTACCACCAACTATATCCTTACCCGCATGATTGGAGCGGGCCTTTCCTTTGAGCAGGCTTTGCAGGAAGCCCAGGCCAAGGGATATGCCGAGCAGGACCCTTCGGCCGATGTGGAAGGGAAGGACGCCTGCCGGAAAATCTGTATCCTGGCCGATATCTGCTTTGGTCGCCACATTTCTCCCAGCCAGGTGCCTACCCGTGGGATTACCGGAGTGACAAGCGAGGATGTGTCGGCCGCCCAGGCTGTGGGCTGTAAGGTGAAGCTGCTGGGCCGGGCTGTCCGTCAGCCAGATGGTAAGATTTGCGCTCTGGTGGAACCACATTTTGTTCCGCTGGCCGACCCGCTGGCCGGGGTGGAGGATGTCTTCAACGCTATTGCTGTCACCGGCAATGCCATCGGGGACGTGATGTTCTACGGCCGGGGGGCCGGGGCGTTGCCCACCGCTTCGGCGGTGGTGGCCGATGTGATGGATGTGGCCCGGGGCATGGATACCAAGTTTGATTTGGGCTGGGCACCTGGAGGGGCCGAGGTTGTGGCTTCTGCCGATGGGCTGGAAAGCCTCTGGTGTGTCCGCCTGGAGGATGGGGAAGAGAGTCTGCCCCAGGCCGAGTGCGTGGCCTGGAAGGAGGCTGGCCAGACCCTTCTGGTCACCGGTTCCATGACCCGCCCCGCCTTGGATGAGGCCTTGGCCGGACGGAAGGTTCTGGGGGCCTATCGCATCCTGGAAACAAACGCATAAACTGGGAACAGAGGAAGTTTAGGCAAAAAGAGCCAACCCTTCCCATTCAAGGGGGTTTATATATATGGGACTGATTGTTCAGAAGTTCGGAGGCAGCTCGGTGGCAGATGCCGACCGCATCCGTAACGTGGCCCGCATCATCACAGAAACCTATCGCCGTGGCCATAACGTGGTGGCTGTCCTGTCCGCTCAGGGTGACACCACCGACGACCTGATTGCCAAGGCGGCAGACATTAACCCGAAGGCAAGCCGCCGGGAGATGGATATGCTCCTTTCCACCGGGGAGCAGATTTCCTGCTCCCTGTGCGCCATGGCCATTGAAGCCATGGGCTATCCGGTGGTATCTCTCACCGGCTGGCAGGCCGGGTTTAAAACCGATTCGGCCCACTCGGCCGCCCGCATCAAAACGGTGCAGACCGAGCGTGTTTTGGCCGAACTGGATCGGCGCACCATCGTCATTGTCACCGGGTTCCAGGGGATCAATAAGTATGATGACATTACCACCCTGGGCCGTGGAGGCTCGGACACCTCGGCGGTGGCTTTGGCCGCCGCTCTCCATGCCGACCTGTGCCAGATTTACACCGATGTGGACGGCATCTATACCGCCGATCCCCGCAGTGTGAACGGGGCCAGAAAACTGGAAGCCATCACCTTTGACGAAATGCTGGAGCTGGCTTCCCTGGGGGCCCAGGTCCTTCACAACCGCTCGGTGGAGATG
>CAZHWK010000179.1:0-4653 GCA_964536405.1 uncultured Oscillospiraceae bacterium | reverse complement strand
GCGGGGGCTAAAGCGTGCGTTTCGCAGGGTCCTTGACCGCTGGAGGCGGGCGTGGTACCATCGATAGACTTGACCAGGGGCGGGTAGTGCCACGGTTTTTTCTTTGGGCCACCGTTTCTTTTTTGCCACGCACAAAAAAGAAATGGTGGATGCATGTCGGGGCAACCCCGACATGTTTCCTCGACCTTCGCAAAGGACGAAACCCTTTTTCCTGCGCCGGGGGCGGCGCAACGTCCTCGCCGTCCGCAGACGGCGAACTCCCCCCTGCAGCGGGGCCGCCACACGTTCCCTCGCCCGCCGAAGCGGGCGAAACACCCCCGCCGGGGCAACCCCGGCACGTCCTCGCTGTCCGCAGACAGCGAAACTCCCTTCCCTGCGCCGGGGGCGGCAACCCTCCAAAAAGGCCCCCGTCCAGGCGGACAGGGGCCCTTTTTCACAGCTTTTGCTTCAGCTGATAGAGCAAATTCATGGCCTCAATGGGGGTCAGGGTTTCCACCGCCGTCCCCCGCAGAATATCGGCCACCTGGACCGCCCCCAGGTCCCCAAAGCCCATCTGGCTTTCGGGCTCGGCAGACCGGGTCTGGGGGACCGAAGGCCCGCCCTGCTCCAGCTCGGCCAAAATCTCTCTGGCCCGGTCAATGACCTTCCCCGGCACCCCGGCCAGCTGGGCCACCTCAATGCCATAGCTCTCGTCCGCCCCGCCGGGGACAATTTTCCGCAGAAAGAGGATGCCGTCCCCCTTCTTTTTGGCGGCAATGTTGTAATTCTTTACCCCGTCCAGCTGCCCTTCCAGGGCGGTCATCTCATGGTAGTGGGTGGCAAAAAGGGTCTTAGCCCCCAGCCGCTTTTTGTCGGCACAATATTCCAGCACCGCCCGGGCAATGGCCATACCGTCATAGGTGGAGGTCCCCCGGCCAATCTCGTCCAAAATCAGCAGGCTTTGGGCGGTGGCATGCTTCAAAAGTCCGGCCACCTCGCTCATCTCCACCATGAAGGTGGACTGGCCCGCCGCCAGGTCGTCCGAAGCCCCGATACGGGTAAAAATCCGGTCTACCACCCCGATACGGGCCGACTTGGCCGGGACAAAGGAGCCGATTTGGGCCAGCAGTACAATCAGGGCCACCTGGCGCATATAGGTGGACTTACCCGCCATATTGGGCCCTGTAATAATGGAAAGGCGGTCACTTCCACCGTCCATTCTGGTATCATTGGGAACAAACAGGGCATTTTTCAGCATTTTTTCCACCACGGGATGCCGCCCCTCGCTAATCTCAATGGCCCCGGACAAATCCACCTGGGGCCTGCAATAGTTTCCGTCGGCGGCCAGGCCCGCCAGGCCGGCCAGCACATCCACCTGCCCCACGGCGCAGGCCGACCGCTGAACCTCCACCACCAGGGCGGCCGTTTCCTCCCGCAGGGCGGCAAAAATTTTATACTCCAAGTCAGAGAGCCGGTCCTTGGCGGTGAGGATGGTGTGCTCCAGATCCTTCAGCTCGGGGGTGATATACCGCTCCCCATTGGTGGTGGTCTGCTTGCGGATATAGTCCTCGGGCACCTTGTCCACATAGGATTTGGAAACCTCAATATAGTAGCCGAACACGTTATTGAACCGCACCCGCAGGCTTTTGATGCCAGTGCGCTCCTTCTCCCGCTCGCCCAATTCCACCACCATGGACGACCCATTCTCCTGAATGGTCCGCAGGCGGTCCACCTCTTCGTCATAGCCGGTGCGGATGAGGCCACCCTCCCGGACGGTGATGGGGGGCTCGTCCACCAGGGCGGCACAGAGTTTCTCCCGCAGGGGGGCCAGGTCGTCCAGCTCCCCCCGCAGGCGGGTGAGCAGGGGGGAGGTACAGCCTTCCAGATGCTCCCGCAGACCGGGCAGTTTTCCCAGCCCCTCGGCCAGGGCCCGCAATTCCCGCCCTCCGGCGGTGCCGTAGACGATGCGGCCAATCAGCCGCTCCAAATCTCCCACTTCCCGCAGGGCAAGGGATAATTCCTGCCGGGCCACGGTCTGGCCTACCAGTTCGGCCACCGCCTCCTGCCGCCGCCCGATTTCCACCGGGGAGAGCAGGGGCCGTTCCAGCCAGGAGCGTATCATCCGCCCCCCCATGGGGGTGCGGGTGCGGTCCACCGCCCACAAAAGGCTGCCCTTTTTGTCCTTGCCCCGCAGGGTTTCGGTCAATTCCAAATTCCGCCGGGCGGTCAAGTCCAGCTCCATAAACTCTCCGGTCGTGTAGTAGCTGACATGGGAAATATGGGAGAGGTCGGTTTTCTGTGTGTCGTACAGGTAGGACAGCAGGCCGCCCACTGCCCGCAGGGCGGCATCCTCCTTCTCGGTGAGGGCTTCCAGACCGGTTTTGAACTGCTTGCCCGCCAGGGCGGCGGCCTCCTCCCGGCCAAAGTGCTCCTCGGGCAGGCTTTCCCGGTGACAACCAAGCTGTTCCCCCAGGGCGGTTTCCAGCCCCTTCAGGGCAAAGGCCCCCTGGGACAAAACGGCCTCGGCAGGGCAGAACCGCCCAAGCTCCCCCAGCAGCCAGCCCAGCACATCCCCTCCCTGGGTGCAGGTACTCAGGCACTCCCCGGTGGACAGGTCACAGAAGGCGGCCCCGGCCCGCTGCCCCTCCACAAAGACCCCGGCGATGTAGTTGCTTTTGCCCTCCTCCAGCATGGTGGTTTCCATGGCGGTGCCGGGGGTCACGATACGCACAATGTCCCGCTCCACCAGGCCCTTGGCGGCGGCCGGGTCCTCCATCTGCTCACAGATGGCCACCTTGTACCCCTTGGCGATGAGCCGGGCCAGGTAGGAGTCCACCGCATGGTAGGGCACCCCGCACATGGGGGTCTGCTCCTCCTTGGGCTTGTTCCGATCCCGGGTGGTGAGGGTCAGGTCCAGGGCCTCCGAGGCCAGGACGGCATCCTGGTGGAACATTTCGTAAAAGTCCCCCAGCCGGAAAAAGAGCAGGCAGTCGGGGTACTGGGACTTCATGTTCAGATACTGCTTCATCATGGGGGTTAGCTGGGCCATGGGTTATTCCCCCTCTTCCGCCAGCTCCCCAAAGAGGGCCCAGGTGGTGGCGGCGGTTATTTTTAGGTTTACATAATTTCCTACTAATTTTTCATCTCCGGACAGATGCACCAGCCGTCCGCCGGGGGTGCGAGCACTTAAATTGTTCCGCTGGTCCTCCGAGGGGCCGTCCACCAAACAGCGGAGGGTCTGTCCCACATAGGCCTGGTGCTTCTTGGCCGAAATGGCATTCTGGGTATCCACCAGCCGCTGGAAGTTGGCCATCTTTTCCTCACGGGGCATGGGATCCGGCATCTCAGCGGCCGGGGTGCCGCTGCGGGGGGAGTAGAGGAAGGTGAACAGGGCGTCAAACTCCACCTCCTCCACCAGACGGAGGGTTTGCTCAAACTCGGGGGTGGTCTCCCCGGGGAAGCCCACAATCACGTCCGAGGTGAGGACAATGTGGGGAATCCGTGCCCGCAGCTGGTTGACAAGATTGACATAACTTTCATAGGTGTACCCACGGTTCATCTCCTTCAGCACCCGGTCAGACCCGGCCTGGAAGGGCAGGTGCAGGGCGGGGGCCACCTTTTCGCACTGGGCCATGGCATCAAAGAGCTTTTCCGAGGCATCCTTGGGGTGGCTGGTCATGAAACGGATGAGAAAGTCCCCGGGAATGTCATTGATGGCCCGCAGAAGGTCGGCAAAATCCATGTCCGCCCCCAAATCCTTGCCGTAGGAGTTCACATTCTGGCCCAGGAGGGTAATTTCCTTATAGCCGCTCTCGGCCAGCTCCCGCACCTCGTCCAAAACAATCTGGGGGTCCCGGCTGCGCTCCCGCCCACGGACATAGGGCACGATGCAGTAGGAGCAGAAGTTGTTGCACCCATACATAACCGAAACCCAGCCCTTGACCCCGCTCTGGCGCACCACCGGGATACCCTCGGCAATGGCCCCGGGCTCGTCGGCGGTTTCAAAGATGCGGCCCCGCCGCTTGAGGATGCGAAGCAAAAACTCCGGGAACCGCCACAGGGCGTGAGGGCCAAAGACCAAATCCACATGGCGGTAGGAATTTTTCACCTTCTCGGCCATGGTGGGCTCCTGGGCCATACAGCCGCACAGGCAGATAATCTGCCCCGGCTTCTCCCGCTTGGTGTGGACCAGGGCACCCACGTTACCCAGCACCCGAAGCTCGGCATGCTCCCGCACGGCGCAGGTGTTGATGATAATCACGTCGGCCTCGGCCTCTTTTTGGGTAAATTGATACCCCATTTCGGCCAAATAACCCCGAAGTCGCTCACTGTCGGCCTCATTTTGCTGGCAGCCGTAGGTATCCACAAATGCCAGGGGGGAGGTGGCCCGGCTGGCGTGCAGGGCCCGCACCTCATCGCAGTAGCCCTGCTGGGCCCGGATGTCCTCCTGGGAAATCAAAGGGGTGGTTCGCTTCACGAAAAGTTCCTCCGTGTTCCAAGTTTAGTGCCCTATTTTATCATTTTTTTGCAGGTAATACAAGGCTTCCCGAGGGGTTTCCGTGTCCCTCTTTGGGAAGAGGAGCATGGAAATGAGCCGTGACCCTCGGCGGGAGGAGGTTCGCCCCTTGCCAGGGGCGAACCTCCCCCTCCGGCAGGGGGGCAACAAAACAGCGG
>CAZHWK010000178.1:0-4665 GCA_964536405.1 uncultured Oscillospiraceae bacterium | reverse complement strand
ATACCCCCAAAGCAACCAAAAAATCTCGGATAGGCAGATACACGATTGGCAGGAAGATGGCGGGCAGCATGTTGCCCACCCGGAGCTTGGTCTGTCCCACTCCAAGCATATTCAATCCGATGGCAAAAATGATTGTTCCTCCCACGGCACTCATCTCCACCACGGTGGCCTCCCCCAGTACAGGGCCGACGGCGGCGAAAAGCAGGGTCAGCCCCCCTTGATAAATCAAGATAGGCAGGGCCGAAAAGGCCACCCCCACCCCCATGGCGGCGGCGAAGGTGATGGAGGTAATGCCATCCAGCACCCCTTTTGAAATCAGCACCGAGTAGTCCCCATAGATGCCCGCCCGCAAAGCCCCCATCACGGCCATGGAGCCGATACAAAACAGCAGGGAGGCTGTCACAAAGCCCTCGGTAAACCGATTGCCCTCCCCCTCCTGGCGGAGCTTGACCCGCAGAATTTCCCCCAGGCTGTCCAGCCGTTTTTCAATGTTGATGGCCTCCCCGATCAAGATACCGAAAACCATGCATAAAATCATACATAAGGTATCCGCCGTCCGAATGGCCGAGGAGACCCCGATAAAAATGACGCACAGGGCCAAGCCCTGGGTAATGGTGGCGGCAAACCGCTGGCTGATGCGGTTTTTAAAAAGAAGGCCCGCAAAGCTACCCAGCAAAATGAGGGCGGCGTTGATGACGGTTCCCAGCATGCTGTATGTCCCCTTTCCCCGTGCCACGCCCCAATTGGCAGGCACATGGGCTTATTTTACTCCCGCCGGGCAGTTTTTGTCAAAGGCAATTCCCCCTCATCCCGGCATGGAGGAGCCCTTTTTTGAATAGGGTGGAGAGATGAAAATACATCCGCTTCCCCACACCGACAGCGAAGGAGGTCAGCCCTTTGTCCCAATCAAAGCTTCTGCGGGGTACCGCCCTGCTCACCGTAACCGGCATTCTTTCCCAAGTCCTGGGCTTTTTTTACCGCATTGCCCTCTCCCGGCTCATCGGGGCCGAAACCATGGGTTTGTTTCAGCTCATCATGCCCCTGTACTCGGTGCTGCTGGCTGGGACGGCGGTAGGGCTGACGGCGGCGGTGTCAACCCTGTCGGCCCACAAGCTGGCTCTGGGGGACCGGGCGGGGGCCAAGGCCCTGGTTCACCGGTGCCTTGGCTGGTTTCTTCTGCTTGGTGGCGGAGTCGGCATTCTGCTCTCCACCGGTTCAGACCCTATTTCGGTCTACATCCTGGGGGATGCCCGCACTCAGCTTGGCCTTATTTTCCTGGTGCCCTGCCTGCTGCTCACCGGGGTGGAAAATTTGCAGAAGCACTTTTTTTACGGCACAGGCAATGTGCGTCCCCCCGCCCTTCTGGAATTGGGAGAACAAATTATCCGGGCGGCGGCCGTGCTGGGGCTTCTGGTCTTTTTTCTGCCGCAAAATCCAGAGCGCACGGTTGGCCTTATCATCTGTGGCATGGTCATTTGCGAAATTTTTTCCGCTCTGTCCCTCACCCTCCTCTTTCGCCATCACATGGCCGATGTGAAAGCCAGTGCCGACCCCCATCTTTCTCGGCAAGTGGCGGGGGTGGCCCTACCCGTGGGAGGGACGGCTTTGCTGGGCAATCTTCTCGGCTCGGCCGATGCCATCCTCGTCCCCCAGCTTCTGGTAGCGGGGGGGACCACCGTCAGCCAGGCCATGAGCCAGTACGGGGTCATGTTCGGCATGACCGCTCCTCTCTTGTGCCTGCCCACCGCCTTCATCGGGGCCTTAGGCCTTGTCCTCATGCCCGATTTGTCCGAGCGCATCGCCCTGGGCCAGAAGAGGCAGGCTTGCCGCACGGTGGAAAGCTGCATCACCATGACCTCCCTTCTCCTGCTTCCCGCCCTGGCCTGGCTGGTGGCGGTGGGGCCCGAGCTGGGGGCCTTGCTTTTTAAGGAGGACAGCGTGGGGGGCTTTATGCTCCCTCTGGCCTTCGGGGTCTATCTCACCGCCCACCAGTCGGTTCTGTCCAGTGCCTTAAACGGGGTTGGCAAGCAGAAAACGGCCGCCGCCAACGCCCTCATCAGCGGGGTAGTACAGCTTATTTTTACCATTGCCACCGTGAAAACCTGGGGGCTTGGGGGCTACGTTCTGGGTTTTGTGGTCAGCGGAGCGGTTGGGGCTGGGCTGAACCGCCATGCCGCCGGCAAGGCCCTTGGCCTTTGCTCCTGCTTTTTCACCCGGTGCCTGGCCCCCGGCCTGGCCGCTATTTTAATGGGGCTTTGCGTTCATCTGCTCTTTCATACCCTTCTGGGCCACGGCCTTCCCATCCTGCTGGCCGCCCTGGCTTGCGCTCTGTTCGGGCTGGTGCTCTATTTGGCTGCCCTGCAAGCCCAGGGGGTACGCAGGAGGAAATAGCAGCTTCGCTGTTTTCCCCCGGCAGGGGGGGCTTTCCCCCGGCAGGGGGGGCTTTCGCCGCTTGCGAGCGGCGAGGACGTTGCGCCGCCCCCGGCGCAGGGGGCCAAACGACTTTTCTTTTTCCGAAAAGAAAAGCCTTTTGGATTTCCAAAGAAAATGGGGCGAACACTCTTGGGTACTAGCTTTCTATTCCCCGCCCCGCATCTCTGCCGAGTTCCCGCACCCCCAGACGTGCTCCGCACTATCTTTGCAAAAAACCTGCCAGCTCCCTTCGTATCGGGGGCTGGCAGGTTTCGTTTTTGAGGGTCTTTCTATGTTGCGGGGGCTAAAGCGTGCGTTTCGCAGGGTCCTTGGCCGCTGGAGACGGGCACAGCACCATCGGTAGACTTGACCAGAGCGGGTAGTGCCACGTTTTTTTCTTTGGGCCAACCTTTCTTTTTTGACAAAACAAAATCGAAGTGCGGAGAACCCGGGAGCAGGACAACAGCGAAACACACAGGCAAAAAACAGGTTGGGCGAAGCCAAACGGTATTTTTGCGAAGTGTTGAGCAGTTGGCCGTTGCGGAGGGTTCGCAGCATGACAAAAAGAAATGGTGGATGCCCGCCGGGGCAACCCCGGCACGTCCTCGCTGTCCGCAGACAGCGAAATCCCCTCTTACTGAAGGGCAGCCAAAAGCCCGTCCACATCCTCGGGCTTGGTGGCAAAGTTGCACACAAAACGGATGATGGTATGCTCGGCATCCTTGGGTTCCCAAGTTTCATAGGCGCAGATTTTATCCAGCTTTTTCATCACCCCATTGGGCACAATGGGGAACACCTGGTTGGTGGTGGACTCCACCATGAGGGGCCAGCCCAGGGCCTTAATGCCGTCCTGAAGCCGCTTGGCCATCTCGTTGGCATGGCGGCCCATCTTCCAGTAAAGGTCGTCGGTAAACAGGGCCTCAAACTGCACACCCAGCAGCCAGCCCTTGGCCAGAACGGCGAACATCTGCTTCTTGATGCGGAAAAAGTCCTTCTTCAAATCCTCGTCCAGCATGACCAGGGCCTCTCCCATCATGGCCCCGTTCTTGGTGCCGCCGATATAGAAGGCATCGCAATACTTGGCCATATCGGCCAGGGTCACATCGCAGGCCGTACTGGTGAGGGCCACCCCCAGGCGGGCACCGTCGGCAAAGAGGAACAGATTATGCTTCTTGCACATGGCGGACAGAGCCTTCAGCTCAGCCTTGGTGTAAACCGTGCCGTTCTCGGTAGCCTGGGAGATGTAGACAAAGCGGGGCTTGGTCAGATGCTCATCGGTATGCCGCTCCATGATGGGGGGGATTTGCTCGGGAGTAATCTTTCCATCCGCCCCCACGGGGAGCTGAATGAGCTTGTGGCCGGTGGACTCGGGTGCCCCGGCCTCATGGCCGTTGATGTGGCCGGTTTCGGCACAGATGACGCTCTCCCAGGGTCGCAGGACGGCAGCGATAGTCACCACATTGGTCTGGGTGCCGCCAATCAAAAACTCAACATGACCCTTGGGGGCCTTGCACTCCTTGAGAATTTTCTCGGCCGCCCGCTTACAGTAGTCATCCTGGCCGTAGCCGATAATACCCTCCAGATTGCAGGCCTCCACCGCCTTCATCACGTCAGGGTGTGCGCCGTGGGAATAATCGTTGCGGAAATTATACATAGTCGTATCCTCCTGCTTCCTTTTTTCCTTATGGCAAGCCCCCGCCGTTCCACACCGGAACAGCGGGGGATGACCTTAGAATTTAAAGCTGTCCTTCAGGCTCACCGAACGGTTAAAGACCAGGTGGCCGGGCTTTGCGTCCCGATTGTCCACGCAGAAATAGCCAAGACGCAAGAACTGGAAGGATGCGGGGGCCTCGGCCTCGGCCAAGGAGGCCTCTACCTTGGCTCCCTTCAGCACCTCCAAAGAGGCCTCGTTCATGCAGTCCAGGAAGTTTTTATCCCCGCCGTCGGGGTCTGCGTCCTTGAACAGGTTGTCGTAAAGCCGCACCTCGGCCTCCACGGCGGTGGCGGCATCCACCCAGTGGATGGTGGCCCCCTTCACCTTGCGGCCGTCGGCGGGGTCGCCCCCCCGGCTCTCGGGGTCATAGGTGGCCAAAATTTCGGTCACGTTGCCCGCCTCGTCCTTGACGCAACCGGTGCAGGTGATGAGATAGGCCCCCTTCAGGCGGCATTCGGGGCCGCCGGGATAGAGCCGCTTGTACTTGGGCACAGGCTCCTCCAAAAAGTCGTCGCTCTCCACATAGAGGGTGCGGGAGA
>CAZHWK010000177.1:0-4668 GCA_964536405.1 uncultured Oscillospiraceae bacterium | reverse complement strand
CAGTGGGGGAAATATAAGGCAGGTTCTCCAGATTTTGATAGACGCTGTCCACCTTGGCCTGTACCTTGGGGTTCAGGCAGGTTTCAATCTCCAGACCGCTGTTATAAACGGCCAGGGTAGCCGCTTCCCGGGACATATCATACTTATCCATCAGGTCGTTTACCACGTCGCTGATGACCTGATCTTCGTACCAGGAGTAGACGGTCTTGGGCCGGTTTTCGTCGGTGCCACGGACAAAGTGAAGCTCCTCGGCCACGGCGGCGTCATACTCTTCCTTGGTGATGTAGCCCTGCTTATTCATCTCCCACAGAATCGTTTCCTGCCGCCGCTTGTTCCGGTCCGCATTGGTGACGGTCTCCCCGGTTTCGGGGTCGGTGGTGGTCAGCTTCAGGTAGGGGTCGTAAAGGGAGGGGTTGTTGGTAATGCCAATCAGGCTGGCGCACTCGGCCAAACTCAGCTCAGAAACATGCTTGCCGAAATAAACATAGGATGCGGTATAGACCCCTCGGCAACGCTCCCCCAGGAAGATGTAGTTCAAATACCATTCCATGGTGGTTTCCTTGGAATAATTGTCGTTGAACTCCAAAGCCCGGAAAATCTCCAAAATCTTGCGCTTTACCGTCACGTCATCTTCGCCTGTGACATTTTTAATGAGCTGCTGGGTAATGGTGGAGCCACCGAAATTGTCCTTCATCTGAAGGAACATATTTCCAAAGGCACCAATGGTGCGCCGCCAGTTGACCCCGCTGTTCTGCCAGAAGGTCTTATCCTCAATGGCCACTGCGGCATCAATAAGGTTCTGGGGAATTTCCTCATACTTCACCCACACCCGGTTTTCGTCCCCGTAAAGAGCTTGCAGCTCCTTACGCTCCCCGGTGTCAGGGTCAAAATAGTACATATGACTGGTCAAATCCATGGAAAACTCGGTCAGCTTCAATCCGGCCTGGGGCATGATAATCGACCGGATGTATACGGTGGCAAAACAGGCCAGAATGGCGCAGGTAATCAGGCCGATGAGGCAGAGAGTCCCCACCACCTTGCCTGCGGTACCCCACACATTTTTCTTTCGGCGGGGGCGGCGGCGTGGCTCGGGCCGCTGCTGATTATTTTCGCTCAAAAAAACACCTCCTGTGGTATCAAAAGCCTATGGAAATCAAGATAAACCGGGGGAAATCATACCGGTTCCCCACCATGCTTATATCAAGATATTATAGCATGATTGCCGGGATTGTCCACCCATAATATTCATTGGACGACCGGAGCCCCAAAAGGTTCCGAAACTTTTTTTCGGCGCACACACAAAATTTGGCAACCTTTAGCCTTGCTTTTTTTCCGATCACAGGGTACAATATGGCCAGTTAAGGAAAGGAGGCCGGACAGCGATGAGTGAAGAATTTGGCCCCGATTTTATCACCCTCACCGATGAGGACGGCAACGAATTTGAACTGGAACACCTGAACACCCTGGAAATTGACGGCGAGACCTACATGGCCTTCCTGCCCGCCGAATATGAGGATGCCGATCCCTCCAAGGATTTGGAGGAGGATGATTTAGGCCTCATCATTCTCAAGGTGGTCCAGGAAAACGGTGAGGATCAGCTTTCCACCCTGGACAGCGAGGAAGAGCTGGAGTCGGTGTACGAGCAGTTTATGGAAATTCTCTTTGATGAAGAGGACGACTCGGCCCCCACAGAATAACACTTACCCCGCCATGTACATCCCTGCTCGGTTCGTGATGCACCCTTTTAAACCTACATTTCGAAAACGGGATGCCCCCTCATTCCGTGGACTGCAGGCCTCCTGCTCCGGCTTGGACCGGGGCAGATGTTGGAAGCAATGAAGCGGAATGGAGGCAACCCACCTGCATTTGTGCAGGTTTTAATCGGGTGCACACGGCCAGAGCGGGGATATTTTTTGTTTTTATTGTCCCCTTATTTTCCCAACTAAAACCTTTTATTTGTGTCACTCGTATTCCAAACGAGAGGGAGGAATGTTTTATGCGTTATGTCATCAGTGGCGAGCCTCTGCCCGTGGTCACCTGCGAACTAAACGCCGGGGAGGCCATGCTGACCGAACGTGGGTCCATGTGCTGGATGACCCCCAATATGCAGATGGAAACCACCAGCAACGGCGGCATCGGAAAGGCCCTCGGCCGGATGTTTGCGGGGGAAGCCCTCTTCCAAAACCGGTACACCGCCCAGGGCGGGCCGGGCAGCATCACCTTCGCCGCCAGCTTTCCCGGCAGCATCCGTGCCATGGAAATCGGCCCCAGCCGGGAACTGATTGCCCAAAAATCCTCCTTCCTGGCCAGTGAAACCGGGGTGAACCTCTCGGTACATATTCAAAAGAAAGTTGGGGGCGGCCTCTTCGGAGGAGAGGGTTTTATTATGCAGAAGCTCTCAGGCCACGGCACGGCTTTTCTGGAAATTGACGGCAGTGCCGTGGAGTACGACCTGGCCCCCGGCCAATCCATTATTGTGGATACCGGCTATCTGGCCGCCATGGACGCCACCTGCACCATGGATATTGAAACGGTTAAGGGGGCCAAAAACGTCCTCTTTGGCGGGGAAGGTCTTTTCAACACCCGCATCACCGGCCCTGGCCACATCATTTTGCAATCTATGCCCATCAGCGCAGTGGCCGGGGTTCTTCGGCCCTACTTCCCCTCCTCCGGCAACTAAATATCAGCACCCTCATCCTCAACAAAACGGATGAGGGTGCCTTTTTATCCCCGCTCCCACCGACAGACCGTGCCCTCCGCCTCCTTCTATCTTCCATTTAAGCTAAAACAAGGCCATTCCATCGGCAAACTTGGCCGCCGGGGCCAACTGTCCTGCCGCTCATACTTGATGAATAAAGTGTAAAGGATAGGCCGCCAAATGGGATTAAGGCTTGCATTGAGTGGCTCAATCCTTTATAATATCCAAAGCTGTGACCGTATAGCGGCCATAGGACCAGCTTTTATTTCGGCAGAATACCCAGGGATGGTTACCGCCATTGGATGCCCAAATGCTTGTCTGGCAAGCCACTTACTTAATGAGAGGAATGAAGGATACAAATGAGCGCTTCCAAAAAGAAGAAGGATCGTCAGGGCGACCTGCCCTTGACTGAAAAACAGCGCAAGGCCCAGCAGGAGGCTGCCACCGCTCACCGCAACAAAATTCTTTACACCATAATCGGGATTGTGGTCTCTGTGGCCGTTGTGGCCCTGCTCGTGTGGGACTCCGGCATCATGCAGCGTGGCTCCACCGCCCTGACCATTCATGACCGGAACTACACCCCCGCCGAGGTTTCCTACTACTACGGCATGGCCCGGAACCAGTACAGCTATTACCTGTCCATGATGGGCTATGACTCCAGCAAGCCCGACCGGGACCAGATTTTTGACGAAAGCAACAATCAAAGCTATTTTGACCTCTTCCTGGGCGATGCCAAGAAGCTGATGGTACAGACCGCCGCCCTGGCCGATGCTGCCCGGGCCGATGGTATGACCCTCACCGAAGAGGGCCGCACCTCCGTGGATACCGCCATGGCCTCCTATGAGAGCCAGGCCACCCAGTACGGCTATACCATGGACTCCTACCTGAAAGCCAACTTTGGCAAATACATGACCAAGGACGTGCTGCGTGCCTGCCTGGAAGAATCCCGGCTGGCCAGCCAGTACTACACCGCCCATTCCGACAGTCTGAACTTTGACGATGCCGCTGTGAAAGCCTACTATGAGGAAAACAGTGCTTCTCTGGACAGCTTTGTCTATGATGTCTGCTTCGTCAACGGCACCCCCAAGGCCGAAACCGATGCCGAGGGCAAGACCGTGGAGCCTACCGACGAGCAGAAGAAGGCCGCCATGGAGGCCGCCAAGCAGGCTGCTGACGACCTGGCCGCCGCCGTGAAGGCCGGTGAGGACTTCGAGAAGCAGGCCAGCCTGACCACCAATAAGATTGCTTCCTCTACCCTTACCATGGACAGCAATACCCTGGGCAGCCAGCTTTCCACGGTCTATCGTGAGTGGATGACCGACGCCGGACGCAGGGCCGGGGACATCACCGTCATCGAGGCTGAGGGCAGCGGCTACTATGTCCTCCGCTTCGGCCAGCGTTTCCTGGACGAGAAGAGCTTTGGCACTGCCGACATCCGCCACATCCTGGTGAAGGCCGAGGTGGCCGAGGGTGCCGACGCCCCCACCGACGAAGCCATGACCGCCGCCAAAGAAAAGGCCCAGGCCATTCTGGATCAGTTCAAGGCCGGCGAGCAGACCTCTGACGCTTTTGCTGCTCTGGCTAAGGAAAACTCGGACGATCCCGGTTCCAAGGACAACGGCGGCCTGTATGAGAACATCAGCCGCTCCACCAGCTTCTTCCCCGCTTTCCTCAACTGGATTTTTGAAAATGGCCGTCAGGCCGGGGACACCGGTCTGGTGGAAAACACCCAGTCCGGCCAGCAGGGTTGGCACGTGATGTACCTGGACAAGGTTCACGAGCCCCTGTGGGTTTATACCGCAACCAATGCCCTGCGCTCGGCCGAGATGCAGAGTTGGAGCGAAGCTCTGGAAAAGGGCTATGAAGTCGTGGAGGGCTCCGGCCTTTCCAACGTTGGCTAACAAACACGTTCGAAAGGGGCGGGCTGATGCCCGCCCCGCTCTATTGTACTAGCTTTCTTACTTCTTGGC
>CAZHWK010000176.1:0-4681 GCA_964536405.1 uncultured Oscillospiraceae bacterium | reverse complement strand
GACACAGTGGTGGTCACGGGGGACAAGGATTCCCTTCAGCTTATCACCGACCACACCACCGTCAAGCTGGTGACCACCCGCATGGGCCAGACCTCCACCAAGAACATGACCCCGGAGGCCTTCCGGGAGGTCTATGGCTTTGACCCCATCCACATCATTGACCTCAAGGCCCTCATGGGGGACAGCAGCGATAATATCCCCGGAGTCAAGGGCATTGGGGAAAAAACCGCCATGGGCCTGATTCAGATGTACGGCTCCATCGGGCACATGTACGACCATATGCCCGACCTGGTGACCGCCCCCGAAACCCCGGCCAAGCCCAACGTCATTAAAAAGCTGGAGGAGGGCCGGGAGGATGCCCAAATGTCCTACGACCTGGCCACCATCCACACCGATGCCCCCCTGGACTTTGACCCCCAGGCCTGCCTGCGGCAGGAGCCGGACGGCCCCGCCCTCTATGACCTCTTTTTGGGGCTTGAATTTTCCAAGCTCATCGACAAGCTAAAGCTCACCCCCGGCCCTGCCGGTGACAGCCGGGAGCCTTCAGCGGTCACTGTCACCTGTGAGAGCGAGGTGGTCACCGACCGGGCCCGGATGGAAGAACTTCTTGCCCTCTGGAAAAATCGGGACCACATCACCTTGCTGGCCCTCCCCGGCCTGAACGGGGTTTGCGTGGAGTGGGGCGGGGAGCAGGAGGGCAAGGCCGCCCTCTTCCTCGCCGACAAACTGGATTGCTACAACGAATTTCTCCGCACCCTCTTCTCCTCCGCCATTCCAAAGGTGGCCCACGGGGTCAAGGCCCTGATGGGGGAGTTGCTGGCCGAGGGGCTGTCCACCGAGGGCTTTCTCTTCGACACCGAGCTGGCCGCCTACCTGCTGGACCCCACGGCGGGCAGCTACACCCTGGAACGGCTCAGTGTGGCCTACTTCAACTTTGAAACCCAAAAGGCCCAGGACTATCTAAACCCAGATGCCTTTGGCCCCCTCTCCGACCCCGTCGCCCCCATGGCCGCCCTGCTCAGCCACACCGCTTTGGTGGAGGGCCTGTACCACGAGCTGTCCGGGCGGCTGACCGAGCTGGGCATGATGGATCTGCTCACCAAAATGGAACTGCCCCTCTGCCCCGTGCTGGCCCGGATGGAGCAGGAAGGCCTGTTGGTGGACCGCAAAGCCCTGGCCGACTTTGGGGAGATGCTCCGCAGCCGCATCCAGGACTGCCACACCACCATTGTGGAGCTGGCCGGGGAGGAATTTAATCTCAATTCTACCCAGCAGCTGGGGCATATTCTCTTTGACAAGCTGGGCCTCCCCCCTGTAAAAAAGACCAAAACCGGCTATTCCACCAATGCCGAGGTTCTGGAAAAGCTCAAGGGGATGCACCCCATTGTGGATGCCATTCTGGACTACCGCCAGTACGCCAAGCTCAACTCCACCTATGTGGAAGGGCTTCAAAAGGTCATCGGCCCCGACGGGCGCATCCACACCAGCTTCCAGAACACGGTCACGGCCACCGGGCGGCTTTCCTCCACCGAGCCCAACCTCCAAAACATTCCGGTTCGCACCGATTTGGGGGCCAAAATGCGGGACATGTTTATCGCCCGGGATGGCTGGTTGCTGGTGGATGCCGACTATTCCCAAATTGAGCTTCGTATTCTGGCCCACATGGCAGGCGACCAGACCATGATTGAGGCCTTCCGCACCGAAACCGACATTCATACCGTCACCGCCGGGCAGGTCTTTGCCGCCCCCGGGGAGGAGATTACCCCGGAAATGCGCCGGCGGGCCAAGGCGGTGAACTTCGGTATCGTCTACGGCATTTCCGACTTCTCCCTGTCCGGGGACATCGGGGTGACCCGTGCCCAGGCCAAGGAGTATATGGAAAAGTATTTTGCCACCTACTCCGGCGTTCATGCCTATCAGAAGGACATTGTGGAAAAGGCCAAGCACGACGGCTTCGTGTCCACCCTCTTTGGCCGCCGCCGCTGGCTGCCCGAGCTCAAGTCCAGCAACTTCAACCTGCGCTCCTTCGGGGAGCGGGTAGCCCTCAATATGCCCATTCAGGGCACGGCCGCCGATGTGATGAAGCTGGCCATGATTCATGTGGATGAAGCCCTACGCCGGGAGGGGTTGGAAGCCCGCTTGGTTCTTCAGGTACACGATGAACTGCTGGTGGAGTGCCCCCAGCAGGAGGTCCAGCAGGTGAAGGCCCTGCTCACCCGTGAGATGGAGGGAGTGGCCCAGCTTTCGGTCCCTTTGCTGGCCGACTCCCAGGCTGGAAAAAGCTGGGGCGAAGCCCATTAAACCCGCATAAGAAAAGGAGGTTTTTGCCATGGTACTGCGGCCCATCCCCCCCGAGGACCTGCCCGCCTGGTATGACACCGAACTAACCTGCGCCTTCCCTCCCAACGAGTGCAAGCCCCTTCCCGATATGGAAGCCCTGATAGAGGCTGGCCAGTATGAGATTTTAGGCCTGTATGACGGCCCCGCCCTGCTGGGCTACGCCACCCTTATGGCCTGTCCCGCCTGTCCGGGCTATGTTTTGCTGGACTATTTGGGGGTCACGGCGGCCCGGAGAAACGGCGGGCTGGGTGCCCACATTCTCTCCCTGCTGAAACAGCGATATGAAAGCACCTCTCTGGTCATCACCGAAGCCGAAACCCCCGTACCCGGGGACGACCCGGCAGAAAATGCCCTGCGTCTGCGGCGTATTGCTTTTTATGAGCGTTGCGGCTTTACCCCCGTCTATGAAATGGCCACCTGCGGGGCCAGATTTCAGGCTCTGGTACTGGGGAAGGCTCCCTTGGACCTGTCCCCCGTCATGACGGCCCACCGGGCCATCTATGGCCCCAACCGCACTGACGTGCAGGTTCCTCTGCCCCCCGGAGCCACCCCCAAGCTCCCACATTGGATGAAAGAAGGCGAAACCCTTGACCTGTAAGCTCTCTCCCATGGACAAAAGCCATCTCCCCGCCGTGATGGCCATTGAAACCCAATGCTTCTCCCGCCCCTGGTCCCGCCAGCTTCTGGAGGATGAACTGTATAACCCCAATGTCAGCCTGATTGTGGCCGAGGATGAAACCGGTGCCGTACTGGGCTATGGCATGATTGGGGTGGTGCTGGACGAGGGCTGTCTGGAAAAAATCGCCGTCCACCCCCAGCACCGCCGCCAGGGGGTGGCCGAAGAAATTTTGAAGGCCTTTCTCCGCTTTGGTCACGCCCATCTGGCTTTTCTCACCCTGGAGGTACGGGAAAGCAACGCCCCCGCCATCGCCCTGTACAAAAAGCTGGGGTTTGAGGAAGTGGGACGGCGCAAAAACTACTATGCCGATTTGAAGGAGGATGCCATCCTCCTCACTGTCACCTTCCCCAAAGGCCAGGCATAAATCCTAAAACGTGCTCTTTCCATCCACTCCCCGGCCGTCTCGCCATTTGGCGAGTGCGGCGGTTTCCCATCACTCCCCTACTCCCCTTGAAAGAAGGTTATCTCTTTGAATATCCTCGCCATTGAAAGTTCCTGCGATGAAACCGCCGCCGCCATCGTGCGGAACGGTCGGACCATCCTGTCCAATGTGATCGCCTCCTCGGCCGAGGAACATGCCATATACGGCGGAGTCGTCCCCGAAATTGCCTCCCGCAAGCATGTGGAGGCCGTGGTAGGCGTCACGGAAGAAGCCCTGCGGCAAGCGAACCTGACCAAAGCCGACCTGGATGCCGTGGCGGTCACCTATGCCCCCGGCCTCATTGGAGCGGTCCTGGTGGGTGTTAACTTTGCCAAGTCGGCCGCCTTTGGCCTTGGGCTTCCCCTTATCCCGGTCCACCATGTCCGGGGCCACATCGCGGCCAACTACATTGCCCACCCCGATTTAAAGCCCCCCTTCCTCTGCCTGTGCGTGTCTGGGGGCACCACCGCCTTGGTGGATGTAAAAAGCTATACCGAGATGGAAGTTCTGGGCTCCACCCGGGACGACTCGGCCGGCGAGTGCTTTGACAAGGTGGCCCGGGTGCTTGGTCTGGGCTACCCTGGGGGAGCACCACTGGATAAGCTCTCTCAGGGAGGGGACGACAAGGCCTATGCCTTCCCCCGTGCCCATGTCCAGGACAGTGAGCTGGACCTTTCCTTTTCCGGCCTGAAAACAGCAGTCATTAATCTTGCCCACAATGCCCAGCAAAAGGGGGAATCCCTCTGTCTGCCCGATTTAGCGGCCTCCTTCTCGGCCGCCGTCAGTGACAGCCTGGTTCCCCGGGCCATGACGGCTCTGGATCAGACCGGATACACCACTCTGGCCGTCGCCGGGGGGGTAGCCGCCAACAGCCGCATCCGGGCCGACCTGGAGCGTGCCTGTGCCCTGCGGGGAGCCACCCTCTACCTCCCTCCCCTGTCCCTCTGCGGGGACAACGCCGCCATGATAGGGGCCCAGGGTTATTATGAATATTTGGCAGGTAAGCGGGCTGATATGAGCCTGAACGCCTATGCCACCAGGGACATCGGTCGAGGTTAATCCCCGCCGATGTCCTTTTTTGCAGGCACTCCCACATTCCCATGCACGCTATGCCAATTCTCACTATTTTCATGTATTATGTTAACAATTTTTCTTTCTTTTTTTATACCTAAAGTCCATTACGGCCTGTGGAAAACTTTGTGAAAAACCCTATAAACCTTGATATTTTTTGGATATAAGCT
>CAZHWK010000175.1:0-4693 GCA_964536405.1 uncultured Oscillospiraceae bacterium | reverse complement strand
ACCCGCAAGGGGTACGCCGTATCCGTAAGGCGGCAAGCCGCCAACGGCTACGCAGCAGGCGAAATATGGAAGGCAATCAGGCAGCAAAAAAGAGCATCCCAACTGGGATGCTCTTTTTCTTTTCCACAGGCTGTGGATTATTTTTTCAAAGTGAGGGCAAACCGTACCTTCTCGGCAATGACCTCGGCAGTCAGGCCATAGGTGGCCAGAACCTCCTTGGCCTTGCCCGAGCGGCCAAACTGGTCCTCCACCCCGTGGCGCACCACGGGCACCGGGCAAACCCCAGCCAAATACTCGGCCACCGCACTGCCCATACCACCCATGATGGTATGCTCCTCGGTGGTGACGATACAGCGGGTTTCCTTGGCGGCCTTGAGCAGCAGCTCCTCATCCAGGGGCTTAATGGTATGCAGGTCAATGACCCGAACCGAAATCCCCTCCCCTTTCAGCATTTCGGCGGCCTTCAAGGCCTCCTGCACCATAAGGCCGGTGGCCACAATGGTCACATCCGAGCCGTCCACCAGGGTGGCACCCTTGCCAATCTGGAAGCGGTAGCCGGGGAGGTCGGTGACGGTATCCACCGCCAGACGGCCCAGACGCATGTAGGCCGGGCCATCGTAGTCCAGCAGAGCCTGGACAGCCTGGCGCATTTCGTTGCCGTCACAGGGGTTTAAAACGAGCATACCAGGCAGGCACCGCATGAGGGCCAAATCTTCACAGCACTGGTGGGTGGCCCCGTCCTCCCCCACCGACAGGCCGCCGTGGGAGCCGATGACCTTCACGTTCAGGCGTGGATAGACCACCGAGTTGCGGACCTGCTCAAAGGCACGGCCGGCGGCAAACATGGCGAAGGTATTGGTAAAAACCGTCTTGCCGCAGGCGGCCAGGCCGGCGGCCACCGAGGTCATATTGGCCTCGGCAATGCCCATGTTGAAAAAGCGGTCGGGATATTTATCGGCAAACTTCTTGCTCATGGTGGAGCCGGACAGGTCGGCATCCATGACCACCAGGTTGGGGTACTGCTCGCCCAGAGCGGCGAGAGCCTCGCCGTAAGCGGCACGGGTTGCAATATTTTCAGCCATTTCAGTTCCCCTCCTTAAAAAGCTCGGCCAGTTCGCCAAAAGCGGCCGTGACGGAATTTTTGATGGCACTCAGCCGGGAACCGGCCAAATCCAGACCCTGCTGGCCCAAAAGGTCCAGAAGCTCCCCTCTGGCCTGCTGGAACTGCTCGTCATTGGGGGCCTTGCCGTGCCAGCCGGCGTTGTTTTCCATAAAGGAAACCCCCTTGCCCTTGGTGGTGGCCGCCAAAATCGCAGTGGGCTTGCCCTGAACGGTCTTGGCCGCTTCAAAGGCGTTGATCAGCTGCTCAAAGCTGTGGCCGTCCACCTTAATGACGTGGAACCCAAAGGCCTCGAACTTCTTATCCAGGGGCTCGGTGGGCATGACATCGGCGGTTTTGCCGTCGATTTGCAGGCCGTTGACGTCCACAATGGCGCACAGATTGTCCAGGTTGTACTTGGATGCGGCCATGGCGGCCTCCCAAATCTGGCCCTCGGCCAGTTCGCCATCCCCCAACAGGGAATAGGTGCGGTAGGCTTTGCCGTCCAGCTTGGCGGCAAGGGCCATGCCAACGGCGGCCGAGAAGCCCTGGCCCAGGCTTCCGGTGGACATATCCACACCCAGGACATGGTTCATATCAGGATGGCCCGAATAGTGGGCCTTGATGGAGCGGAACAGGGACAGGTCCCCCACGGGGAAAAAGCCCCGCAGAGCCAAAATGGCATACAGAGCCGGGGTGCAGTGGCCCTTGGAGAGGACAAAGCGGTCCCGATCAGTGTCTTTGGGATTTTTGGGATCCACCTTCATGGTCTGAAAATAGAGGGTGGTAATGATTTCCATGGCCGACAGGGAGCCACCGATGTGGCCCGAAGCGGCGGTGTGAACTTCCTCCAGCGCAAGAAGGCGGGCCTTCGTGGCGGTGAGGGCCAGAGTTTTCGTATCCATTTCATCAATCCTTCCAGATGAGAGTGTTTTGACAGGGGTCAGAAATGCGTTCCATATCAATATGCAAAATGCTTACGCCAATAGTATTCCAGGCTCTTATAATCCTGGACCAGGGCCTGTCCCTCGGGAGAAAGGGTGTCGGTGATAGCTCCGTTTTCCAGATAGCGGCCGGTGGTGTGAACCACAGGGACCCGCCCGGCAATTTGGTTGGTGGCCTGAAGATAGGATGGGCCTTTCCAGCCAGCCGTTTTAAAGACCTCATTCATGAGAAAATAGGGGCCGGTGGCAGGGCCGGTGCCGGTGAAGTTGTTGCCAAGGGCGGCCTTGGCGGCATCATTGGCCCAGATGATATAGCGGGTGGAGTAGTAGTTGCGAAACCCTTCTTCGGTGGACAGGTCCAGGTTGATGCCCAGCTTGTGGTAGACACTGTTGCCGTCCCCCAGCCAGGGGTTGTGGTCCCCAAAAAGAACCAGAACCACCGGGCGGTCGCTGGAGCGCAGAGTGTCCACCAGGGATTTTAGGTTTTCGTTGGTATTGTGGATGGAGCCGAAGTAGTTGTTGAGGATATTATACTCGGTTTCGGTATAGTCCAAGCGGTCCACCCAGCCGTCCCCCCACCAGAGGGTTTCAGTATCGTAAGGTCCGTGGCCCTGGTAGGTGACCGAGAAATTGAAGTAGGGCTGGTCGCTGTTTTTGGTAAACTCGGTATATCGGGGCAGAAGGTCGGAGAAGAACTCCCCGTCGGTGCCCGGACGATTTCCGGTCAACTCGGCAAAATGGTTTTCCACAAAGTCATAGCGTTGGAACCCCAGATTTTCGTTGATGTTCAGGCGGTTGTAAAACCACTGGTAGCAGGGGTGGGCCCCTTCGGTGTAATAGCCTTGGTTTTGGAAATACCAGGCGTAGGAGTTGCTGGGGGAGCGGAAGGAGCCAAGGGTGGACAGGCCGGTGAGGAAGCACCGCTCGGTGTCCACCGTACCGCCGGCAAAGATGTTGGTAACCAGACTGCCCGAAATACTCTCCTGCTCCAGCTGGTGCCAATACTCATACACCTCGGGGTTCAGACCGGGCACACCCAGGCGGGAAAAGTCGTTATAGGCTTCCAGCATGATGCCGATGAAGTCCACCTTCTTCCCTTCCGGAATGTCGGCATCCTCATAGGCGGCCAAAATTTCCTTGGCCCGGGCCTCGTCATACCCCTCGGGGGGCAGGTCGGAGGCTGAGAAGATGGAGTGCAGGAAGGGGTAGATAAAGCCCTTGGACAGGTAGGTGCCTGTGGCCGACCACTCACTGACCAGGTCAAAGTTGCGGGTTTTCTGGGTATAGATGCTCTCGCTCTTCATCCAAAAGCCGGTGGGAACGGCGCACAGAAGCACTGCCGCTACTCCGGCCAGGCGGATCTTCTTCCCCGGCCGCCAGGGGGCAAAGAAATGGAGAACCACGCTCCCTGCGATGACCAGCAGAAGGGCCAGAAGCATACTTTTGTTCAAGGTGAGCTGGTAATTGCCCGCCATGTTCCCCGCTTCTTTAATGAGGAGAATATCTTCAAAAAGGAATGGGTCATCCCGAAAGCGTAGCTTATACCAGTTGACAAAGGTAAGCCCCATGACCAGCACGGAGGAAACCCCGAAGGCCACGCTGCTGCGTCCGGTGGCCAAAAATAGCAAGGCCACCAGGAGCAGGACGGGCAGAAGGTTGAGGGCCAAAATCAGCGGATGGGTAAAGTAGCTGATAAACATGGCTGTGCGGTCATTGATGGCGGCAAACCACAGGCTGAGAAGACCCAGGCCCAGGGCCGAGCAGAGGGTGAGAAGCAAGGTGGGCCAAGGGGAAGGGCCGTCATGGGACTTCTGCACCCAGGCGGAAAGCTGGTCCTTCATAGATTAAAACTCCAGCTTGCCCTGGATATAGGAAACAAGCTCGTCGATGGGCATACGGACCTGCTCCATGGTGTCACGGTCCCGGACGGTGACACAGTGGTCGGCGGGGGTATTCTCGTCCCCGACGGTCTGGAAGTCCACCGTGACGCAGAAGGGAGTGCCCACCTCGTCCTGGCGGCGGTACCGCTTGCCGATGGAACCAGCATCGTCATAGTCCACCATGAAATACTTGCTCAGAAGGGTCTGGATTTCCCGGCCCTTCTCCCCCAGTTTCTTGGACAGGGGCAGCACGGCGCACTTGAAGGGGGCCAGGGCGGGATGCAGGCGCAGGACGGTACGGACATCGCCCTTTTCGGCATCCACCACTTCCTCGTCGTAAGCGTCCACCAGGAAAGCCAGAGTCACACGGTCGGCACCCAGGGAAGGCTCGATTACATAGGGGATATAATGCTCGTTTTTCTCCTGATCGTAATAGGTCATATCCTTGCCAGAGGCGGTCTGGTGGGCATTGAGGTCAAAGTCGGTGCGGGAAGCCACACCCCACAGCTCCCCCCAGCCGAAGGGGAACATAAACTCAAAGTCGGTGGTGGCGTTGGAGTAATGGGAAAGCTCCTCGGGGTCATGGTCCCGCAGGCGCAGATTTTCGTCCTGGATGCCCAGGTTCTTCAGCCACTGGTGGCAGAAGTTTTTCCAGTAGGCAAACCACTCCAGCTCGGTCCCCGGCTGGCAGAAGAACTCCAGCTCCATCTGCTCAAACTCCCGGATGCGGAAGATGAAGTTGCCCGGGGTGATCTCGTTGCGGAAGCTCT
>CAZHWK010000174.1:0-4723 GCA_964536405.1 uncultured Oscillospiraceae bacterium | reverse complement strand
GAGGTTGAAGTGCTGAAAGACCATGCCCATCTGCCGCCGGACGGCATTGATATCGGTCTTGGGGTCGGTGATAACGGTCCCCTCAAAGGTGATGGAGCCTGTGGTGGGAGTTTCCAGCAGGTTCAGGCAGCGCAGGAAGGTGGACTTGCCCGAGCCGGAGGGGCCGATGACCACCACCTTCTCCCCGGGGGCAATATGTTCGTTAATATCCTTCAGGACCACCTGTTTGCCGAAGGATTTACTCAGATGTTCAACGTTTATCACTTTCCCGCAGCCTCCTTTCCAGCTTATTCAGCAGCCAGGTGAAGAGCAGCACCATGGCCAGATAAATGAGGGCAATGCCCAGGTAGGGGTACATGACCTCATAGGTTTTGGCCCCCACCGACTTGGCGGCATAGACCAGCTCCTTGCCCCCGATGGCCGAAATGAGGGCGGTATCCTTAAACAGGGTGATGAACTCGTTGCCCAGGGCGGGCAGCACGTTTTTAAATGCCTGGGGTACCACGATGAAGCGCATGGTATCCAGATAGCCCATACCCAGGCTCCGCCCGGCCTCCATCTGGCCGGGGTCCACGCTCATGAGGCCACCACGGACGATTTCGGCCACATAGGCCCCCGAGTTAATGCCAAGGGTCAGGGTGCCCACCAGGGTGTATTCCCGGCTGCTGGCAAAGACCACAAAGCCCATAATGAGAAGCTGGACCATCATAGGGGTGCCACGGATGACGGTGGTATAGACCTGGCAGACGGCATTCAAAAGACCCAGCACAGGGTTTTTCCGGCCGGGCCGCTGCTGGTCGTGAGCGGCACGGATGATGGCCACCGCCACACCCAGCACAACCCCCAAAACAAGGGCCATAACCGTGACCTGCAGGGTGATACCCACCCCCTTCAGATAGAGCTGCCAACGGTCCCCCTCAATAAAGGCCTTATAGACACCTACAAAAAAGTCCTGGTAAAAAGGTAAGTCAGCACCGGCCTTCAGCTGCTGGCTCAGTAGGGCATAGGTTTCTGCCCAGTTCATGGGGCCTCCCCCTCCTTCTGCTTGATTTCAGCACGATAGGGGCGGCCCCGAAAACGGCCGTCCCTATCGTGATTGTCTTTCTTACTCGGCGGAAATATACTTGTCGATAATAGTCTGAACGGTGCCGTCGGCAATCAGTTCGCCCAGGGCGGTGTTCACGGCTTCTACCAGCTCGGTATTGCCCTTGGCAAAGCCGATGGCATAGTCCTCGCTGACATATTCGGTATCCAAAATCTTCAGCCCGGCATTGGCCGCCACATAGGCCTGAGCGGGAGCGTTGTCAATGACCACAGCATCAATCTGGCCGTTCAAAAGGGCCTGGACAGCGGCGGCACCGTCGTCATAGGGGATAACATGGTCTTCGCCGAAGCCAAAATTCTCGGGGGTATCCGAGCAGTAAATATAACCGGTGGTACCCATCTGGGTGCCAATCATCTTTCCGTTTGCCAGATCATCCACGGTGGTGATGTCGGAATTTTCGGGCACGATGACCACCTGGATGCCGTTGGCATAGGAGTCGGAGAAGTCCATCACTTCCAGCCGCTCTTCATTCACGGTGACCCCGGCCATGACCATGTCGCTCTTGCCGGACTGGGCTGCCTGGAGAGCGGCGTCAAAACCCATGTTGTCGATGAGCAGCTCCAGACCCAGCTTGTCGGCGATGGCCTGGGCCACCTCAATATCAATGCCCTCAAAGCTTCCGTCGTCGGCCACCATCTCATAGGGAGGGAACTGGGCGTTGGTGGACATGATGAGCTTACCGCTCTCCACCGTGGTCACGGCAGCAGGTGTATTGTTGCCCTCGGGGGCGGGGGTGGGTTCAGTCTTGCCGCCGCCGCAGCCCGCCAGCAGGCTGACACTCAGACCCAGAGCCAGGGTCATGGTTACAAATTTTTTCATATTCATTCTCTCCTCCATTGTATTCCCTTGGATTTATGAATTTGATTATACGTTATATTCATAAATAATGCAATATTTATTCACGCAAAATAATGCACAAAAATTGGGGGGAGCAAGGGCAGTTCCCTTGTGGGAAACGTTCTGCATCGGCATCGGAGAGAGTTCGTTATCCCGCATTGGCGTGGAATTGGATGTCAGTTTTACACATATTGGGGGCAACAATCCCTTACAAAAGGCCAAACTCTATATATGGTCTGGCCCAATGGATGGCAAGACGTTGCATAAAAAAGGACGGAGCCTTTCGGCTCCGTCCTTTCAGTTGCACAGGAAGGGGACTTCTTATTTGGCGGGGGTGCAGTAGCCGAAGAAGAAGTAGCCCAGGGGGGTGTAGTACATACCGTCAATGCGGTCGGAAATCATGTACTTCTGGGTGTAGAAATACAGGGGGTTCAGAGCCCAATCCTGACCCATGATGATGTTCTCAGCCTGGTGCATGAACTCCATGCGCTTGGCGGGATCAGTTTCAGCCTTGGCAGCCTTAATCATGGCATCATACTCGGCATTGGTGTACTGAGCATCGTTGTTGCCGCCGCCGGTGAGCCACATATCCAGGAAGCACATGGGATCGTTGTAGTCGGCAATCCAGCCGTTACGGGCGATGTTGTAGTCGCCGGCCTTACGGGTCTGGAGGAAGGTGTTCCACTCCTGGTTGTTCAGGGACACGGTGACACCCAGCTGGGTCTCCCACATGTTCTGAAGAGCCTCGCCCACGGCCTTGTGGGCGTCGGAGGTGTTGTACAGGTACTCGACAACGGGGAAGCCCTCGCCATTGGGGTAGCCAGCCTCGGCCAGCAAGGCACGGGCCTTCTCGCAGTTAGCCTCATAGTCGGCGTCGGTGGGAGCATAGAACTCGCCGCCCTGGGTGCGGAAGTCGTCGCCGGTGGGGCCGTCAGCGTCATAGACACCGGCGGGCACGAAGCCGCTGGCTTCCACCTGGCCGGCCTGGGTTACCTGGTCCACGATGAAGGTACGGTCAACAGCCAGAGTAAAGGCCTGACGCACACGGGGGTCATCGAAGGGAGCCTTCTGGGTCTGGTAGCAGACATAGTAGGTGCCGATGTAGTCCACAATCTTCATGTCGCCGGAGCCAATCAGGTTGGCAATCTCGGCCTGGGGCACGTCCTGGATGTAATCCAGCTCGCCGGACTTGAAGCCGGACAGCATGGCGTTGTTGTTGTCCATCAGCTTGAAGGTAATCTTGTCGGGGCCCAGGTTGGCCACGTCATAGTAGGTGGCACTGGGCTCCATAACAATGGCGTCGTTGTGGGCCCAAGAGGTCATCTTGTAGGGGCCGTTGCCAATGTAGGTGGCGGTGTCGAAGGTCCACTGATCGCCCTTGGCGGCAATCACGTCCTCACGCACAGGGTAGGTGGCGGGGAAGGCGCAGATTTCCAGGAAGTAGGGCAGGTCGGTGGGCAGGGTGACCACGAAGGTCTTGTCGTCGGGAGCGGAAACACCCAGCTCGCTGGGATCCATCTCGCCAGCCATAATGGCATTGGCGTTCAAAACGCAGTCAATCATGTAGTTGTAGTCAGCGGCGGTCTCGGGGGTGACCAGACGCTTCCAGGAGTACACGAAGTCACCGGCGGTGACAGGCTTGCCATCGGACCACTTGGCATCGTCACGCAGGGTGAAGGTGTAAGTCACGGTGCCGTCGGCATTCTCAGTACGCTCGTGGCTGGCGGCCTGGCCATAGACCAGCTCGGCGTTATTGGAAGTGCCGTCGGAGCCCGGGGTCTCCACACCGCTGTCGGCCCACTTCATCAGACCTTCAAAGGTGTGGTTGAGCATGATGGCACCGTCCACGGCGGAGTTCAGAGCGGGGTCAATGGACTGGGGCTCAGAAGCGAAGTTGACGGTAATTTCGAAGGGGCCGTCAGCGGGCTGCTCCGCACCGGGAGCATCAGTTTCAGGAGCGGGGGTGGGCTCGGTTTTGCCGCCGCAGCCGGCCAGCAGACCAAAGCACATCACACCGGCCAGGAGCATAGCAAGAGTTCTTTTTTTCATTGCAGGATACCTCCTCTTAAGTTTGTATCATACCATACACGCACTGCGCTTAGGCGACACACAATTCCCTCTCCCCATCACAGGGAGCTTCCGGGGCCATGGCCCCCAACTCAACCGAATGTTCCGTTTTCCCACAGATACCAAAGTGCTATGCGGTATATGTGGGCCCCTCCGTTCCCGGCAAGGGCAAACGTTCGGTCAAGCCGTTATACAGTTTCGTGAACTGTTGGCAGTTATTGTACCACCGTTCTTTAGCGTTGTAAAGAGTAAAATTGTCAGAATATTCTGCTTCTTCCGGCAATCTTTCAGTGGCGTTCACTTTCCCATCATTTGTACGCATACCGCTTGCGTGCAAAGAAGTTCGGCAAGAAAATTTGCTTCTTTAGGCGTGGGTTTCCTTCTCCAGCAAATGGCAGGCGGCATAGTGCCCGGGGCCATATCTCCCATCCCGGCTGCGCCGGCCCGGGGGCCCGTTGGGCCATTGCACTTCCTCGGCGGAAGTGAATTCCGCCTGCGGGAATTCTCCGCAAGCTCCGAATTCACGCCGCAAGCGGCGGCTCGCTCTCGCTCGCAAGAATACGGCGGGAAAGCCTTGCTTTTGTGCGTATTTTTACTTCTCCAGCAGATGGCAGGCGGCATAGTGCCCGGGGCCATATTCCCACCCCGGCTGCGCCGGGCCGGGGGCCCGTTGGGCCATTGCACTTCCTCGGCGGAAGTGAATTCCGCCTGCGG
>CAZHWK010000173.1:0-4728 GCA_964536405.1 uncultured Oscillospiraceae bacterium | reverse complement strand
TTCGATTTTGTCTTGTCAAAAAAGAAAGGTTGTCCCAAAGAAAAAACCGTGGCACTACCCGCCCCTGGTCAAGTCTATCGATGGTGCCACGTCCGCCTCCGGCGGTCAAGAGGCCTGCTAAAACGTAAACTGCCAGCCCCCCAATACGGAGGCAACCTTTTCCGTTATTGTAAAGTAGCACGGAGTGCGTCGGGGAATGCGGAAACTCGGCAGAAATACGGGGCGGTCAATCGACAGCGAGTACCCAAGAGTGTTCGCCCCATTTTCTTTGGAAATCCAAAAGGCTTTTCTTTTCGGAAAAAGAAAAGTCGTTTGGCCCCTGCGGCGGGTCGCCGCACGTTCCTCGCCCTTCACAAAGGGCGAAACCCTTCCCCTGCCGTGGGTCACGGCTTGTTCCTCGCCGTTCGCAAACGGCGAAACTCCCCCGCCGGGGCACCCCCGGCACATTTTACCCTCTCAGTTCCAGCAGCTTCTGCTTCAGCTCGCCCTCAATGCGCCCAAGCTCCAGCTCGGCCTCACGGCGCTTTACGGCCCCCTCCTTCTGGATGTTCATGACCTCATCCAGGGTGGAAATCAGCTGGGCGTTGGTGTGCTGCAGGGTCTGGATATCCACCACACTGCGCTCGGCCTCCTTGGCCGTTTCGATGGTGCCCATCTTGAGCATATCGGCATTCTTTTGCAGCAGCTGATTGGTCATATTGGTAACGGCACTCTGGGCCTGGGTGGCCTGGCGGGAATGCTCCAGCCCCAGAGAGAGGACCATCTGGCTCTTCCACAGGGGAATGGTGTTGACCAGAGAGGACTGAATTTTCTCCAGCATGAGGGCATCATTATTCTGAATTAAACGGGTCTGGGGTCCCATCTGAATGGAAATCATGCGGGTAAGCTCCAGATCGTGGATTTTCTTTTCAAAGCGGGAGCAGAGATTGGCCAGGTCGTTATAGGCCTGTGCATCCTCCTGGGCACCGGTCTCGGCCGCCTTTTTACGCAGGTTCTCCAAATCGTTCTGCCGCACCTGCTCCAACCGCTTTTTCCCGGCCAGGATATACATGGTCAGCTCTTTATAATACTTGGTGTTCAGGTCGTACATCTGGTCGAGCATGGCAATGTCCTTCATCAGGGTGACCTGATGGCCCTCCAGGGCGGCGGCAATCTTGTCCACGTTGGCCTCGGCCTTGGCATAGTTGGCCTTCATGGCCTCCAGTTCGTTCCTCCGTTTCTGGAAGAACCCGGCGATGCCCTTCTTTTCCTCCTGGCCGAAGCCCTTCAGCTCCACCACCAGGCCGGACAGGGCCTCGCCCACCTCGCCCAGATCTTTGGTCCTCACACTGTCCAGTGCCCGCTCGGAAAACCCGGCAATATTCTTTTGGGCGGCCGCCCCGTACTGAAGCACCACCGAGGAATCTGTAATATCAATCTTCTGGGAAAAGTCCTCCACCATCTTGCGTTCGGCTTCAGACAGCTGGCTTTCGTCCAGCTTGACGGCATGCTCGTCCCTGGCCTTCTTGGCCGCCTCAACCTCATCGGGGGTCATCTCGGCCGCCAGGGTCAGTTTAGGCGCCTCGGGAGCAGGTGCCGCCGCCGTGGCGGTATCAGTTGCCAGAGTCAGTTCGGGGATAAATTCCTTTTCGTCAGCCATGTTCAGCGCCTCCACATTCTAAACTTATACAACCGGGAAAAAATTCCCCGGACCGCAGGTTTTGTTCGTTTTATTGTACCGCCCCCCTCTTCCGGTGTCAAGGCCGGGAAAGGAAGACTAGCATTAAGATTTTCTGTAATTTTACTAAAAGCCAACCGCCCAATCCCGGTATTTTTTTCTTTTCATTCCTCCGTTTTTAGCGTATAATGAAAAAATATAAAGTAAAAGAAAAGGAAGCGATTACCATGATGAGCTTAGAGGCCTTTAAGCAGGCCAGAACACAGCTCCGGGGCGTCATCAGCCAGACCAGTCTGGTGCCCAGCCCCGCCCTGTCCAAGACCTGTGGCAACCATGTCTACCTCAAGCCGGAAAACCTTCAGGTTACCGGTGCTTATAAAATTCGGGGCGCTTTCTTTAAAATCGGCACCCTCACTGAGGACCAGCGTGCCCGTGGCCTGATTACGGCATCGGCTGGCAACCACGCCCAGGGTGTGGCCTATGCCGCCCAGGCCGCCGGGTGCCCCGCCACCGTGGTTATGCCTACCACCACACCGCTGGTCAAGGTGAACAACACCAAGGACTTCGGGGCCAACGTAGTACTCCACGGGGCCACCTTTGACGATGCCGCCGCCAAGGCCATGGAACTGGCCGAGAGCGAGGGGCTGACCTACATCCCCCCCTTCAACGACCTGGCCGTGGCCACCGGGCAGGGGACCATCGCCTATGAAATCTTCTCCGACCTGCCCGATGTGGACATCATTCTGGTGCCCATCGGGGGCGGCGGACTGGCCGCCGGGGTGTCCACCCTGGCCAAGCTTTTAAATCCCAATGTCACTGTTTTGGGTGTGGAACCCGCCGGGGCGGCCTCCATGAAGGCCAGCCTGGAAGCCGGCCATGTGGTCACCCTGCCCCAGATTGACACCATTGCAGACGGTGTGGCGGTCAAAACCCCCGGTGACCTGGTATTCCCCTACATCCAGCAGAATGTGGACGATATTCTGGTCATTCCGGATGACGAGCTGGTGGACGCCTATCTCGACATGATGGAAAAGCATAAGATGGTGGTGGAGAACGCCGGTCTGCTCACAGTGGCCGCCTTGAAGCACCTGGACTGCAAGGGCAAAAACGTGGTCAGTGTCCTCTCGGGCGGCAATATGGATGTCATCACTATGGCCTCCCTGGTCCAGCATGGGCTGGTTCGCCGGGGGCGGGTGTTCACCTTCTCGGTTCAGCTTCCCGACCGCCCGGGTGAGCTTCTCCATGTAGCCCAGGTGGTAGCCCGGGAGAAGGGCAACATCATCAAGCTGGAGCATAACCAGTTCATCTCCATCAACCGGCAGAGCCGGGTGGAGCTTCGGGTCACCCTGGAAGCCTTTGGCCACAGCCATAAGGAGGATATTCTGTCCGCCCTCCGGGCCGAGGGACTGGAGGCCCAAATTGTCAGCAATGCCGACATTTATAACTGACTTTCTGCCCAAATGCCCCCACAAGGCAGGGTTCCCCGCCTTGTGAGGGCTATTCAAAAGCGGCGGTGGCCCGGCCCAAGCCTCCGTGCCGGGCCGGTGGGCCGGGAGAGGGCGGAGGTGACCGGGCCACGGTTACCGCGTACCGTATCCTATGCCCCCCGCCCACCCCGGGTGCGGGGCGGGCAGGTCAATCCCACCCTTGTCCTCTGCTCATTTTTTATCAAAGGAGAAAAAAGCAATGATTAAAATTGCCCCCTCTATCCTCTCGGCCGATTTTGCCAATCTGGCCCGGGATATTCAAGCTGTTTCGGCGGCCGACTGGCTCCATGTGGATGTGATGGACGGTGCCTTTGTGCCCAACATCACCATCGGGGTGCCTGTGGTGGCCTCTATCCGCAAGTGTACCGATATGTTCCTGGATGTTCACCTCATGATTGAAAAGCCCGAACGCTACATCGATGCCTTTGCCAAGGCGGGGGCTGACCTGCTCAGCGTTCAGCTGGAGTCCGACCACCCCACCGGCATTGTCCGTGCCCTGGACAAAATAGCGGCCAACGGCGTGAAAAAGGGCATCGTCCTGCGGCCCATCACGGCGGCCGAGGCCGTTTTGCCCTATGTGAAGGATGTGGACCTCATTCTGGTCATGACGGTGGAGCCCGGCTTCGGCGGGCAGGCCTTTATGGAGGACCAGCTCCCCAAAATTCGGAAGATCCGGGAATATATCCATCAGCACAACCCCGCCTGCCACCTGGAGGTGGACGGCGGCATCTCGGCCAAGACCGCCCCTCTGGTCATTGAGGCCGGGGCCGACGTATTGGTGGCCGGGTCGGCGGTCTATGGGGCGGCTGACCCCACCGCCGCCATCCAGTCCCTGCGGGGGAACTGAGGGATGCCCGCCCCGCTCACCCCCCAGGAGGCCGCCTGCCTTGGGGTCACCGCCGCCCATGAGCGCATGGACAATGGGGAGCTTCGCTTTCGCCTTCAGGCTGAGGACGGCAGTAAATATTGCCGCACCCAGGCCGTGGGGAACAGCGGATGGCAAAACAGCCACCTGCACCGCACCATCTCTGAAATGAACATCGTCCAGTCGGGAGCCGTTTTGGTGCTCACCGGCACCGAGGACGATTATACCCTTCGCCTTTGCCGGGCCGGGGACTGGTTTCTCAGCTCCCCCCACATCCCCCACAACTGCTATCTCTACTCCGGTGCTGTGCTCCACACGGTTAAGTTTGGGGCCAGCATTGCCGATGGGGACTGGATTTCCTATCCCCCTCTGGATGCCCTCTGCCGCACCTTGGACCCCGAGGCCATCCTCCATACCCAACCTTAAAGGGAGGCATCTTCCCATGCAGTATTTTCCCCCCGCCCTGGAAACCCTGGTGGAGCATTTCGCCAAGCTCCCGGGCATTGGGCATAAAACCGCCCAGCGGCTGGCCTTCTTCCTCCTCGCCCAGCCAGAGGAGGAGGCGGCCTCCTTTGCCCAGGCCATCCTGAACGCCAAAACGTCCATCGCCTACTGCCCCGTCTGTCAGAATTTGACCGAGGGGGGCGGGCCCTGCTCTATCTGCCAAAGTCCCAAGCGGGACGCAGGGATGATTTGCGTGGTGGCCGACCCCAAGGATG
>CAZHWK010000172.1:0-4756 GCA_964536405.1 uncultured Oscillospiraceae bacterium | reverse complement strand
GTTTTTCGTTCTTCTTCTAGTATGGTAACACTACATTTTGTGCCTGTAACTTTTCGTTACTCTATTTCCCTCTCAAAATCAAAAAAGACTTGACGCAGCAAGGAAAACCGTGTATAGTTTCCTTGTAACCTTTTGTAATCATTTAACAATTGTGTGTCATTTTTCAGTCTTTTTGACTGGGATACTTTTCCTGAAAGGGGGTCTGGGTATGGACGAAATCCTTCACGAGCCTGAGGTGCGGCGCCTGCCGGCGCACAGCACCTCACAGACCGGAAGTGACCGTCAGACAACAGACCAGAAGGAACTCACTGCACTTGGCCGTTTCCTGGCTGCCGCCCAAGCAGCTTATGAAAAGGTTCATTCCTGGTCCAGTGATACCTATCAAAAGATAAACACCGCCATGGGTGGAAAGCCCGTGTTGAACCCCGCCTCTTTCCTGGCCGGGGCCGCTATTATTGGTATTACGGCCACTGTGGGTGTCATGTATACCCCCAGCTATGTGGTGGCTGTGGACGGCGTAGCTGTCGGTACAGTGCGCAGCACCGCCGTCTTTGACCAGACTGTAGGCCGGGTAGAGGCCCGTGCCTCCTCCATCCTGGGGTATGACTACTCTATGGATCAGAACATTTCCTACGACTTCGCCTTGACCAAACGGGGGGAGCTTACTCCTGTGGCCGAGCTGGAAAGCTATCTTTTCAGCGGGATTGACGAGGTTATTAAGACCTATTCTCTCACTGTCAACGGCCAGTTTATTGGTGCCGCCCAGGATCGTGCCCAGTTGGACGCCATGCTGGATGCCATCAAGGCCCCCTTTATCAACGAAAACACCACCTCGGCCGAATTTGTTCAGCCTGTCCGCATGGCCAGCGAGTATATGCCCGCCACGGTGGAGCAGGATTTGACCGCCATGCAGTCTACCTTGACCGCCAACACCAACGGCGAAACCATTTATGAAGTGGTCAAGGGCGATACCTTTATGGCGATCGCCTATGCCAACAATATGACCATGGCCGAGTTGCAGGAATTGAACCCCGACGTGGACGTAAACCGGCTGTATATCGGCCAGCTCCTCAACGTGAAGGAGGAAATTCCCTTCCTGTCGGTCCGCACCGTGGATAACGTCACCTATAACGAAGCCATTGCCTGCCCTGTGAAAGAAATTCCCGACAGCAGTATGTATCAGGGTGAAAGCCGGGTCATCGATGCCGGGGTTCCCGGCACCGCCACTGTCAATGCCAACGTAACCTTCCTCAATGGCAAGGAAGAGGAGCGGGATGTCATTTCCACCGAAACCGTGACCGAGCCCACCACCCGGGTCATTGCCGTTGGCACCAAGGAGCGGCCCACCTGGTATCCCACCGGAAACTTTATCTGGCCCGTTTACGGCCGCATCAACTCCAGCTTCGGCTGGCGTTCCATCTTCGGTTCTTACAGCTATCACAGCGGAATTGATATTAAGGCCTCCTACGGTCAGGCCATCAAGGCCGCTGACGGCGGCACCGTGACCTTCGCCGGCTACAAGGGTTCTTACGGCAACCTGGTCATCATCGACCACGGCAACGGAAAGCAGACCTATTACGGCCACAACTCCAGCTTGAAGGTCAAGGCTGGCGACAAGGTTTACCAGGGTCAGCCCATTGCAGGTGCCGGTTCCACCGGCCGCTCTACCGGCAACCACTGCCACTTTGAAGTGAAAATCAATGGCACGTCGGTCAACCCCATGGCCTATCTTCCCTAAAATTTGATACAAAAAAGCGGTATCTGTCAAAGCAGATACCGCTTTTTTATTTCCTGGAATTGCTTTCCCGGTCCAAGAACAGGGAAGCCCTTCAGACTGCCGCTTCTTCTGCCCTGCCAGGTCTGCCAAAGTTTTTTCCACAGATACGGCATGAAATGTGGAAAACTTTTTTCTTTTATGCCAAAAACATCTCCACGTCCTCCATGGTCAGCCCCGGCTGTAAGGCCATGGTCAGCCCATATCCGATGACCTTGGACAGGTCGGCCACCCGCTCATCCACATCCCGGGGGGTGACAAACACCCCGCCGTCATGGCCCCGAAGGGCTTCCGGTTCCAGGTCGCCCTTACCCGCCTCGGCCACAATATCGGCCGCCAGGGTGGCTCCATCCACTACGGTTGGCACCCCGATGGCGATAACGGGAACCCCCAGCGTCTTTTCGTCCAAAGCTGCCCGGGCATTTCCCACACCAGAGCCCGGAACAATCCCGGTATCAGCCAGTTGAATGGTGGTGCATACCCGCCCCAGGTTGCGGGAGGCCAGGGCGTCAATGGCAATGACGGCATGGGGCTTCAGCCGCTGGCAAAGGGAATGGACCAATTCGCCGCTTTCAATTCCTGTGGAACCCAGAACTCCGGCGGCCACCGCTGACACCGGGCGAAAGGCCCCGAACTGCTCGGGGAGCTGCTCCACCAGATGGCGGGTCACCAGGGTATGATTGGTGGCCAGAGGGCCAATGGCATCCGGGGTCACGGCCCGATTTCCAAGGCCCACCACCAGCACGGAAGCCCCCTCGGGGAATTGGGCCATCTCCTCCAACTCGGCCGCCAGGGCACGGGCTGCCCGCCCGAAGGCATCCGGCTCCCGCCGTTTGAGTGCGGTCAGGTCCAGGGTGATATAGGTACCCACCGGCTTGTGGAGGGCCAGGGCCCCTTGGGCATCCAAAATTTCCACCACTTCCACCGGATACCCTTCCCGCTCCCGGCTCTCACTTTTGACCCCAGAGAGGGCACCGGCCTCTTCCCGAAGCTCTTTTTCCTCCATGGCGAGGTCTGTTCTTCGCTGTAACATGTCATCTTCCTCCCTAGATATTGTGTTCGTTAAAGCCTTTCGCCTCTAGTTTTTGCGCTTTTTTGACCTCTATCCGAAAAAGAGAAAAAAACTTGAAAAAACAGTTGCTTTTTTTCGCTAAGACTGGTAAAATAGATACCTGCACGGGCAACTTATGCCCATAATGAAGAAACAAAATGCTATTGGAGGAGGTGTTTGGTTTGCCGAACATTAAGTCTGCTAAGAAGCGCGTTCTCGTGAATGAGACCAAGGCCATTCAGAACAAGGCCGCCCGGTCCGCTCTGAAGACCACCCTGAAGAAGTTCGACGCTGCCGTGGCCGAAGGCAACCGCAGCGAGGCCGATGGCGCTTACAAGGTGGCCGTCAAGGCCGTCGATAAGGCTGTTGCGAAGGGTCTGCTGCACAAGAACAACGCAGCGAACAAGAAGTCCAGCCTGACCATTAAGCTCAATAAGCTGGCCTAAGTGCTTTGTCACAAGAGGAAACCGTCTGCTTAGGCAGACGGTTTTTTACTTTCCCGGCGAAAGGAGACGCTTTATGCGGCGATTTTTGAACGCAGGTCCGGTGCGCTTTGTCATTGAGATTGTAGAGCTGTATTTTGAAAAGCGGATTTCCAGATCGGCTGCCGAGCTGGCCTATTTTCTCATTTTGTCCTTTTTTCCCGCCCTTATCTGCGTCAATGCCCTGGTGGGTATGCTGAACCTGGACATTAACGCCGTCCTGGCAATGACTCACAACATTATTCCCGATGGGGTGCAAAGCATTTTAGCCGACTATCTGGGCTATATCAGCGGTAACCAATCCGGGCTTTTGACCGCAGGGCTTATGATGACCTTATTTTCGGCCTCGGCCGCCATTCGGGCCCTGATGAACATTATGGATGATATCTATGGGCGGCAAGGGTATACCGGACTGACCCAAATTGTGGCCAGTGTACTCTACTCCATCCTGCTTTTGCTTACCATCTATGTGTCCGGGGTGGTCCTGCTCACTGGGAACTGGTTCTTTCATTTCCTGGAAAACCTGCTCCCCTTTGATATCCCCCAGACCAATTGGCCCTGGATGCGCTTTGTCCTTCTGTTTTGCCTGGTGCTGTTGTTTGTGCTTATCATCTATCGGGTGTCCGCTCCTAAGGGCAAGCCCAAACCCCCCCTCTTTTCAGGGGCTATCTTAGCTTCTATCGCTCTGGTGGTTGCCTCTATGATTTTTTCCGGCTTCATTGAGATGTCGGCAAAATATTCTCTGGTCTATGGGTCCCTGGCCTCGGTTATTATTTTAATGGTCTGGCTCTATCTGTGTGGGAATATTTTAATTTTAGGCAATGTGTTTAATTTTGTCTGGTATCGACATAAGGTGAAAAAGGGGTAAGGGCCTGTGTCCTTGCCCCTTTTTTGGCATCGATGGCCGGCCGCCGGCTAAGGGAGAGAGTCTCGCCGTCTGAGGACGGCGAGGAAACGTGCCGTGACCCACGGCAGAGAAAAGAGTTTCGCCCGCTTCGGTGGGCAAGGAGCAGTGGCCGGCCGCCGGCCAAGGGAGGGAGTTTCGCCGTCTGAGGACGGCGAGGACGTTGCGCCGCCCCCGGCGCAGGGGAGGAATTTCGCCCGCTTCGGCGGGCGAGGAAACGTGCCGGGGTTGCCCCGGCTGGCATCCACCATTTCTTTTTTGTCTTGTCAAAAAAGAAACGGTGGCCCAAAGAAAAAACCGTGTCACTACCCGCCCCTGGTCAAGTCTATCGATACTGCCACACCCGCCTCCAGCGGTCAAGGACCCTGTAAAACGCACACTTCGGCCTATGCTTCTCCCGAAGCCCCTTCATATACTCCCGCCAGCCCCCCGATACGAAGCGAACCGTTTCCATTGTTGTAAGGTAGCACGGAGTGCGTCGGGGGATGCAGGAACTCGGCAGAGATGCGGGGCGGTCAATCGACAGCGAGTACCGAAGAATGTCA
>CAZHWK010000171.1:0-4779 GCA_964536405.1 uncultured Oscillospiraceae bacterium | reverse complement strand
GGCATCAAAGCTGGCGGGTGCATCAAAGCTGGCGAGGGCATCAAAGCTGGCCTGGGCATCGAAGCTGGCCTGGGATATGGAATTTTTGCCGGGCTGCGCATCAAGTTGTCCCTATGGGCCGAATTTGCAGTCGTAACCGCCAAAACAAAGCCCGAAAGCCTGATATCCGGGCACTGGGCCGAAAGGGACGAGGTGGCAGAGCAATGAGCCGTTTTTACGCCCAAAAGGGCCACGCAGCCACCGAAGCTGACTTTCTCGCCTTGGGCACCGGCTTCTTGAGGCTTGGCTATCCCGCCTACATTGGCAAAGAAAAGGTCGGCAACATCAGCCGCCGATACATTGAAATCTACGAGGAAGTCCCATTCGGGCATGAAAAAGGCCGCTCCGGTGGTAACGACACCGAGAGCGGCAAGGAAAACTAATACACCCTGATTATACAGGGGAGGTCATGAAATGTCAATCTACAATCCGGGTCTGTACCCAGACCCGCAGCAGGCCCCGGCTATTGGCGAGTGCGCCCGGTGCGGCCTGGAACTGTACTGGGAGGATGGCGAGATTTGTGACAAGTGCCAGCGGGTACTTAGATTTGAGGAGGAAACAGCATGAGCCAGTTAATCGTTGTAAAACAGCTTCCAGTCATTGAGGAGCAGCTACGTACCCTTGCCGCCGAGATTTCCAATCGAACCGAACAGGCCATGTCCCTGGCTTGCACCGAAGATACTGTGAAAGAGGTCAAGGCTGTTAGGGCGGCCATGAACAAGGAGTTTTCCGAGCTGGAGGACCAGCGAAAGGCGGTCAAGGCCGCTGTTCTCGGTCCCTATGAGCAGTTTGAGGCGGTCTATAAGGAGTGCGTGGCCACCGCCTACAAAACCGCTGATGCGGCCCTTAAGGAACGCATTGACGGCGTGCAGGGCACGCTACGGGCAGAAAAGGAGCTTCGGGTAGCCGAGTATTTCCGGGAGTATGCCACCGCCCAGGGCATGGAGTGGCTGAACTTTTGCGATTGCGGCCCCAATGTCACACTATCTGCCTCGGAAAAGAAGCTGAAGGAAGAGGCCAAGCAGACAATTGACCGCATTGCCCAGGATATGGCGGTGATTTCTTCCATGGACAATGCCGAGGAAATCACGGCGGAGTTCAAGGGGACGCTGGATGCAGCGAAGGCGATTGCCATTGTTCAGGACAGGCATCGCCGTATAGAGGCGGAGCGGGCTGCGAAGGCGGCCAGAGAAGAGGCGGAAAAGGTGCAAGCTCAGGCAGTTGCCCGTGTTGAGGCGGTTGCCCCTGCGGTCGAGATTGTTCCGCCGGTACAGGAACCTGTTTACCGCTGCAACTTTTCTGTTGCAGGCACCAAGGCACAGCTTAAAAGGCTGAAAGAATTTATGAATGCGGAGGGCATCCAGTATGAGTAACACTATGTCTACCCAGGCCCAGCGGCCCAAGTTTTCCGTGGCAATCTCCACCCCCAGTTACCAGAAGATGATTAACAATACCCTCCAGGACCCGAAGCGGGCCCAGCGGTTTATCGCCTCCATCACCTCGGCAGTGGCCACCAACCCTGCCCTCCAGGAGTGCGACCCGGCCACCATTTTGTCCGGGGCCCTGCTGGGCGAATCCCTTGGTCTGTCCCCATCCCCCCAACTGGGGCAGTATTACCTTGTACCGTTCAACAACACCAAGAAGGGGTGCAAGGATGCTCAGTTCCAGCTTGGATACAAGGGGTATGTGCAGTTGGCCCTTCGCTCCGGATACTACAAGCGGCTGAATGTCATTGCCGTAAAAGCCGGGGAGCTGGTGAGCTTCAACCCCCTCACCGAGGAGATTGATATCCGCATCAACGAGGACGAGATTGCCCGGGAGGCATCGGCCACCATCGGCTATCTGGCCTCTTTCGAGTATCTGAATGGATTCCGCAAGACCATCTACTGGAGCGTAGAAAAGATGGAGGCCCACGCCCTCCGGTACTCCAAGGGCTATGCCGTCAAGAAGGGCTATACCTTCTGGGAAAAGGACTTTGATGCCATGGCGTTTAAGACAATGCTTCGCCAACTCATCAGCAAGTGGGGAATCATGTCCATTGAATTGCAGGAAGCCTATGAGCAGGATACCGTCAATGTAGAGGATAGCGAATACATACAGGCTGCCGAATTGCCCTCCCAAGCCCCGGCGGCGATTGGAATGGCAGATGAGCCAGAGGCGGCACCCCAGCCAGACCAGGCCCTTAGCTTGAATGACCTATGATGTAATTTCCACCGGCTCCAAGGGTAACGCCGTAGTGATTAACGATGCTATTTTGATTGACTGCGGCGTTCCCTTCAAAGCCTTAAAGCCATCGATGGGGGCCTTAAAGGTCGTCCTATTGACCCACATCCACAGTGACCACTTTAACCCACGGTCGGTGGCGGTCCTCCATCGAGAGCGGCCAACCCTCCGGTGGGGGTGCTGTGAGTGGATGGTGGGGCCTTTATTGGAGACCGGTGTAGACAAAAGGCAGATTGATGTTTTGGCCCCAGGGCGTTGCTTTGTGTACCGTGGATTTGCCACGGTCACCCCGGAGCGGCTGACCCATAACGTGCCAAACTGTGGCTATCACATCCAGTTTGACACGGAACGTCTTTTCTACGCCACAGATACCGGCACCTTAGACGGCATAGAGGCTAAAGGATACGACCTCTACCTCATAGAAGCCAATCACACCAAGGAGGAGTTGGTGGAGCGGCTTAGAGCAAAACGGGAGCGTGGCGAGTATGCCTACGAGGTCAATGCCGCAGCCAATCATTTAAGTGTGGAGCAGGCCGAAGGCTGGATATACCAGAATATTGGGCCTAATGGGCAGTATGCCTTTCTCCACCAGCATAAGGAGCGAGAGCAATGTTAAACCGAATTATCCTCATGGGCCGCATGACCCGTGGCTGAAGCTGCACAAAGACTGCAATTGTAGAGAGAGGGGTGACGGCACATGAAAACTTGGTCGAACGAAGAGATTCGCACTTTATTGGAAAACTATAATAAAGTTTCGAATGGTCAACTTTCTGCGCTGATACCAAGCAAAAGCGCCCAAGCAATATATAAAAAGGCGTATAAACTGGGGCTAAGAAAGACAGATGAAGCGGAATTTCTTAACAGGTCAGAGGCACGGCGCGGGCCGAAGGGGTCAAACTGGAAGGGGGGCAGGCGGAGCACTTCAAAGGGCTATGTCCAGTTGCTTATTCCAAGCCACCCCAGAGCTGATTCTAGTGGGTATGTTATGGAACACATAGTTGAGTGGGAGAGAGCGACCGGGATGCCTGTGCCTTGTGGATGTTGCGTCCATCACCTAAACGGGGATAAGGCAGACAACAGAATAGAAAACCTTTGCCTTATGGCCTTTGGCGCACATACCGTATTTCATCACGCCGGAACACATCAATCGGCAACAACAAAACAGAAAATCAGTCAGAAGCGGAGGGCACATCAGTGTTAAACCGAATCATATTACAGGGGAGGCTTTGTGTTGACCCGGAGTTACGCCACACCCAAAGCGGCACCGCCGTTGCCTCCTTCTCCCTGGCCGTTGACCGGGATTTTAAGGACAAGCAGACCGGTGAGAAGTCCACGGACTTTATCGATGTTGTGGCCTGGCGAAACACTGGGGAGTTTGTCTCCAAATACTTCACCAAGGGCCGCATGGCCGTGGTGGAGGGGCGTTTACAAATCCGTGATTGGACGGATAAGGACGGCAATAAACGCCGCTCTGCCGAGGTCGTGGCGGACAATGTGTACTTTGGAGATGCCAAGCGGGACGGGGATGGCACCAGTAGCGTCACCCCTGCAAGTCGTCCCGTACCCGTGGAGGGTGAATTTACAGAGCTCCAGGACAACGACGGCGAATTGCCATTCTAACCACGCAATCGGGTGTTCGTGGTGGAAAGGGGCGGATGAACAGACGCAGACGGCGGGTTGTGCCCGTGCTGTGCGTCAAGGACCATCCGGGCTTTTGGGGCGGGGACCGGTTCCCCCCTTTTCCCCCTTCCTCTTTCCCCCCACACCCCCCTATCTCTATCCCCCTATATCCCCCTTTCTCCACCACCTCCTCCAGAAGGGGAAGGAGGAGAAAACGTACATAGGAGAGCTATATGACACGAGAAGATACAGACCGCTTATTTGAGCTTCTGGCTATTTATCGGCCCGGCGATAAGCATCTGGAAAACAGGCCGCTGCGTTTGGTTTGGGCTATGACCTTGGCCCCATATACCCCGGAGGATGTGCGGGAGGCGGTGGCCTCTTACTTCCGGGAATGCAAATACTGGCCGGATGTGACCGACATTTCCACCCGCTGCCCTCCATTGCCGGAGCCTGTTCGGATGCCCCAGCCAACGGCCACGGAGCGGGACGAAAAGCAGGAGATTTTATTTGCTCAGCTTGCCCGCTGGTGGGGCGAAGTGCGGGCGGCTGGGTTACCGGCCACCATCACAGAGGCAAAAGCGGCAGGGCTGACGGTTCATGCCTGGAATACGCTGTTGGCTCAAAACGGCTTTGACTGCCCAAAGGAATGGAGGAAGCGAGAATGACCTACATAGGCATTGACCCCGGGAAGGCGGGAGCCTTTGCCATCATTGAAGATGGCCTGGCCCTCTCCGCCCCATGGGAGGAAGAAAACTTTATCACTGAAATGAGTGCTGTTGATCCAAACACGGCCATTGCCTGTCTGGAACACGTGGGTGCCATGCCTGGGCAAGGAGTTACCAGCATGTTCACCTTCGGTCAGGGGTTTGGCTTTATCCGGGGTGTTTTGCAGGC
>CAZHWK010000170.1:0-4791 GCA_964536405.1 uncultured Oscillospiraceae bacterium | reverse complement strand
GGCAAAGAAAAATAGCACCCCGGCTTTCAGCCGGGGGGCTTTCATGGTTCTCACGGTTTCAATTGGATTAAGCGGCAGCAGCGGGGGCCGACACGGTAGTGGCCTGCTCCAGGTTGACAAGAACCTGGGCAAACTCGGCACGGGACAGTTCGCCCATGGGGTTAAGCTCGCCCTTATCGTTGCCGGTCATAATCTTGGCGTCGAAGCAGTAGCCCACGCCCTCCACATCAGCCTGGGGAATCTGGTCATAGTCGGTGGCGGCCTTCACGGCCTCGCTGGCCTTCACAGTCAGCCCCTTGCTCTGGGCGTAGCCAGCCACGATGGTGGCCAGAGCGGAACGGGTAATCACGCTGTCAGCCTCGAAGGCCTCACCGGTGTATAGCCCGGCATTGGCAGCCCAATTCATGGCATCAGCATACCAGGCACCCTCGGGCATGGTAATGGTCTTGGCATCCTTGGCAGCAGCGGGACGGCCTTCCAGATTGTACAGGGTCTGATACACGGTGGCCACAGTGACCTTGGCATCTGCGTCAAAGCCGTTCTCGGTCCCACGGATGGCACCGGAGTTCAGCACCTTCAGGGCGGTGCCATAGTACCAGGCGTCAGCCTTCAAATCGGCAGGGGGGGTAATCAGAGTAATGCGCCCGGCAGCTTCGCCATAGGCCTTGGCAGTAATGGTGCCCTTGAGTACCTCGGTGGTGTAGTTAATCAGGGAGTCTTCCAGGGCAACACCAACGTCCTTCCAGTTGCCCACAGCCTTGAACACGCCGTAGGTATCGCCGCCCTTGGCGGTAAAGTCATTGGTGGCAATGGTGTAGGTCGTTTCGGCATTCCAGGCCTCACCGCCCACAGTGGCAATGGTCACACGGCTGCCGGGGTTGGCGGGGGCAAAGTAGGTGGAGCCGGGATACTGCTCACCATTCTCATAGGGGACCAGGGCATTCACGGTAAACTCCATGCCGGACACCTGGGGGAATGCGCCAATGGCGTCGGGGGTGGAGCAGGTGGCGGCCTCCAGGGCCTCCAGCAACTGAGCACCGGTCACATCAATGGTGGCCACAGTGTTGCCGAAGGGGAACACGGCCAGCAGGTCCAGCTTGGAGATGTCGCCCTTGGCCAGGGTTTCACGGATACCACCGCCGTTGGTGAGGGCAGCATCCACCTTATCCTCGCCCAGGGTCTTCTTGGCCTGCCACAGAATGGCGTCGGCGGCAAAGTCGCCCAAGTTGGTTTCAGCGGTGCGGTTGCCAATACCGGCGGGGAACACCACTTCGGTGCCGCCGTTGGTGGCGGTGGTCTTTCCGCCGGAGCGGGATCCGTTCAGGTCCACCTCGGTGGTGGCAATCTTCTCGCCATACTGCTTGGCAACGGCATCGTTCCGGTCGCTGACCAGCTTGGCCACGGTCTCGTCCACCTTGGTGTACTCGGCGGCCTTCACCAGGGAGTCAGTGAGGGTCTTAGCGTCCTTGTCATACACCACCACGCCCACGTTGGCCAGGGCGGTGCCGGTGGAAACAATCTTGGTCCCGTTGACCACATTGGTTTCCTCCCCGATGGCCTTCACAATCTGCTCGGTGGTGGAGTGGCTGTGGCCGTCCACGAACAGGTCAATGCCCTTCACGTTCTTGGCCACGTCGATGGACTGGTTGCCAACGCTCTCATCGGCAATGCCCAGATGGCCCAGGCACACAATCACGTCGGCGCCGGCCTTCTTAAGCTCATCCACCTGGGCCTGGGCCACGGCGTACAGCTCCTTCTTCTCGGGGAAGGCAATGCCGGGCATCTTGGAGGCATCAGCCTTGGTGCGGGTTTCGGGGGTGGCCAGACCGAACACGCCCACCTTCACGCCATCCAAATCAAAAATCTGATTGGGATTGAAGACGGTCTTGCCATCGGCCTCGGTGGTCATGTTGGCACAGAGGATGGAGAACTTGGCCATCTCGGCCAGAGTTTTCAGGTTGTCCATGCCAAAGTCCAGCTCATGGTTGCCAACCGTCATGGCGTCATAGCCGGCTGCATTCATGAACTCGATGGCACTTTTGCCTTGATCGGCACTCACCAGGGGCTTGCCCATGATGGAGTCACCGGCAGAAACCAGCAACACCTTGGCGCCGGCTTCCTCAAAGTCCTTCTTCAGCTGGGCAACACCAGCCATGCCGAAGCTCTTACCCTTCACGGCCAGATCTGCGCCGTGGGTGTCGTTGGTGTGGAGAATGACAACTTTACCATTCACATCAGGGATGACATAGGCGGCGGTTTCCTCCGCCAGGGCGGGCACTGCCAGGGAGAGTGTCAAAGCAACACTCAGCAGCAGAGCCAAAAGCTTGTTTTTGCGCATTTTTTGCATCCACCTTTCTACCATTGCTTACATTTTTCCCTACTCAGGTTGGGATTATCTTAATAGTAGCAAACTGGCTCTCAAAATACAAGCCCTCCACAGTGGGTTCCCTATATTTTTTCTGCTAAACAACTCCGTTCTCCCATGTCTCATTTTGTCTTTTTTCCATCACAAAATTCATGAGCGCAACCCCGCTTCGCACCACCGTATTTTCCCGAAGCACACGGTATCCTTGCTTCTCAAAAAACGGCCTTGCGGTGATGGAGGCCTGTGTGGTGAAGATTCTGGTTTCATAGTCCGCCGCCCGCCGCTCCACCCCCTCTACAAGGGCTGTGGCAATCCCCTGGCCCTGCCTGTCCTGATGGACATAAAGCCTGTCCAAGTAGCCGCTTTTGTCCATATCCCCAAAGCCAACTATGATTTCTTCCTCCTCGGCCACCAGGGTAATATGCTCTAAAAAAGAGCGGTTCCATCCCTCTAAATCCACCTTCCCGCTGGCCCAAACATCCAGTTGTTCCTTGGTGTAGTCCCTTGCATTTACTTTGTGTACCGTCTGATAAAACAGCTCGGCCAGCTTGGGGCAGTCCTTTTCTCTGTATTCCCTGATGGTCATTCTTCCATCCTCCATATCCATCAAACAGCACCCCCAACGTAAACCGGCCTTTAGGGCCCGCTCACATCAGGGGTGCTGTTTTTCTCTTTTATTTGGTTACCCAGTTTCCGGTGGCTGCGGCGGTCAGATAGGCGTTGATAAACCCATCCAGATCCCCGTCCATCACGTTGCTGATGTTGCTGGTTTCAAACCCGGTCCGGTTGTCCTTCACCATCTGATATGGCATGAAGACGTAGGAGCGGATTTGGCTGCCCCACTCAATTTTCATCTGCACACCCTTGATGTCGGAAATCTTCTCGGCATGGGCCTGAAGCTTCAGCTCCACCAGTTTGGAGCGCAGCATACGCATGGCGTTGTCCCGGTTTTGGAACTGGCTTCGCTCGGTCTGGCAGGCCACTACCACCCCGGTGGGCTGGTGAATCAGGCGCACGGCCGAGGAGGTCTTATTGACGTGCTGGCCGCCCGCACCGGAGGAACGGTAAACCTGCATTTCAATGTCCTCAGGCCGAATGTCCACTTCCACATCATCGGGAATTTCGGGCATCACTTCCAAGGCTGCAAAGGAGGTCTGCCGGCGGGCATTGGCATCAAAGGGGGACACCCGCACCAGCCGGTGTACCCCGTTTTCCCCCTTGAGGTACCCGTAGGCATTCTCGCCCTCAATGGTGATGGTGGCCGACTTCATTCCCGCCTCGTCCCCGTCCAGATAATCCATGACGGTAACGGTAAATCCGTGCCGCTCGGCCCAGCGGGTGTACATCCGGTAGAGCATCTGGCACCAATCCTGGGCCTCGGTGCCGCCCGCTCCGGCGTGGAAGGTCAGAATGGCAGTGGCATTGTCGTACTCCCCGGTCAGCAGGGTGGCAAGACGGGCCTCCTCCATCTCGGTTTCCAGCCGGGCAAAGCCCTCTTCCAGCTCGGGGCCAAGGATTTCGTGCTCCTCCTCGTTGCCCATCTCGCAAAGAACAAGCAGGTCCTCCAGCTCGCTCTCCCGCTTTTTCTGCTTGTCCACCTTGGTTTGCAGGGTCTTGATGCGCTGCTGGACCTTCTGGGCCTTTTCCAGGTTGTCCCAAAAACCGTCGGCGCCGCTCTCGGCCTGGAGCATATCGAGTTCCTGCTCGGCGGACTCCAGGTTCAGGGCGGCAGCCAGCTTCTCCAGCTCGGGGCGGAGGTTGGTCAGCTTCACTTTATATTCATCAAATTGTAGCATAGCACACACTCACTTTTACTCATAATAAGCTAAGATATTATATAGTATGTGTGCCGGCTTGTAAAGAAAAAAGAAGCAAAAACCCTCTTCAACAGGCTGTTTCAGCGGTCGCTGGCCAGCCAATCCTCTTCCTTTCGGAAAATGTAATCATCCACATCGTCCCTGGGCGTGTTCCTCTCCGGCCCCTGTTCACGATTTTCTTCCGGCATCTCTATGCCCCCCTTTTTTCATCATGTCACCAAGCCAGTATATGCCCCCGCCCTGAAAATATGTGTCAAAAAAGGAGAGGCCTATTTCTCCCTCCCTCCCTTTTTCTTTCTCATATTCCACCTTCTGTAAAAAAGGACCTGTTGCAAAGCACTGCAACAGGCCCAGGTTCCGTCATCCAGCCTTTCGCTTTCTCATTCCTGCTGCTGACTTTCCTCCCCGCAGCACTTGGGAATGCAGCCCCCGCAAATTTCCTTTAACGCATCCAGCTTGTGGTATAGCACCTGCTCCAGGTGGGTGGCGTTGACCAGGGTATCGTTGACCGCCCGGTTGACTTCCAGCAGGCGGCGGGGGTCGTCGGTCACCCCAATGACCTTTTGCAGCTTTTCCCCCTCTGCATGGAGGATATGGGCCAAGGCACTT
>CAZHWK010000169.1:0-4798 GCA_964536405.1 uncultured Oscillospiraceae bacterium | reverse complement strand
GGGCTTCATGGAGCGAAACAGCTCCACACCCTTGCCGCCGTCGGGTGCGACGGCGGTTTCGAACCCCTCCTTTTCCAAGTAGAGGTGGAGAAGCTCGGCAATATTGGAGTCGTCCTCTACAATCAGCACTTTGCGTGGCATAAGAACACCGCCTTTTCAGACTTTTTTGTTTGCATTAAGCATAAAGGAAAAGCGTGCCGGGTGGGTGAATTTTCTGTAAATTGCGAAGATGGGGAGGGGACTAATAGGCCCTGTCCACCTGGATAACGGCGTAATAGGTGCCCCCCTCAAAGGCGGCGATGGATTGGCGGATAGCCGAGCGAATTTGAAGCTCGTCCATGGGGAATTCGTGGGGGGCCACCACATCGAAAATCAGATTGGTGTGGCTGGGCCCTGCAGTGATGCGAAAGTCATGGATGGTGAGGGCGGGAGAGAGGGCTTTGACCACCTGTTCCACCTGGCTGCGCAGGCGGCGGGTCAGCTCGTCCTGGCGGATGGGGTCCATGTGGATGACGGTTTCAATGCCGAAGCTGCGCCCCAGCTCCCGCTCCACATTGTCGATCACATCGTGGGTCAGCATCACATCGCAGTTGGCGGGAACCTCGGCATGAAGGCTCATCATCCGGCGGCCGGGGCCGTAGTCGTGGAGGACCAGGTCATGAATGCCGATGATTTCCGGGTGGGCCAGGACGGTTTTTTCAATTTCGGACACCAGGATGGGGTCGACGGGCTTGCCCAGCAGGGGGTCCAGGGTGTCTTTGGCCGCCCCCCAGCCCGCCTTGAGGACAAAGAAGGAGACCAGAAGGCCCACCCAGCCGTCGATGGTGTAGCCCGAGAAATGCCCCACGAGAAGGCCCAGAAGGACGGCACCGGTGGCGGCGGCATCCGAGATGCAGTCGGCGGCGGTGGCCAGCATGGCCGAGGACTGGATGCGGCGGCCCAGCCTGCGGTTAAACAGACACATCCAGCTTTTGACCAGAATAGAGAGGGCCAAAATGGCCACCGAGAGCCAGGAAAAGGTCACAGGGGCCGGGTGGAGGATTTTGCCCAGGGAGGATTTAAGAAGCTCTACCCCCACCAAAAGGACCAAGGCGGCCACAAAGAGTCCGGAAAGGTACTCCATACGGCCGTGGCCGAAGGGATGGTCGGCATCGGCCTTCTTTCCGGCCAGCTGGAAGCCGATGAGGGTGACCACCGAGGAACCGGCATCCGAGAGGTTATTGAAGGCATCAGCGGTGATGGAGATGGAGCCGGTGAGCAGGCCAGCCACGAATTTGCCTGCCGAGAGCAGGAGGTTGAGCAAAATACCGGTAAGGCCAGCCAGACGGCCGTAAGCCGTGCGGACCTGGGGGAGGTCGGTTTGGTCGGCCTCCTTGATAAAGCGGCGCACCAGGAAATTAATCATGGAAATCCCTCGGTTTTATTATAATGGAAAGAATACTATATTATATCACGGATAAAATTTTCTGTCGATATCAGAAAGTGAGGGGAAGGACACGTCCCTAGCGGGCCGTGAGGATGTGCGGTGGCCCCGGAAGAGGGGGGCGATAAGAAAAGGGACCGGAAAATTCCGGCCCCTTTTTGCGGTAGAGTGAGCTCACGCTCCGCTTTGGGCGTGCGGCCAGTCGGATAAGCCCACACTTCGCCGAAAATGCCGCTGGCGTTGTCAGCCTGTTTTTCGGTCTGCGCTTGTCTTATCCTTCTTGCACGCCTAAGCTACACGCTTCTATTTTACTTTTTGAGATTGAAGAAAGCGTCGTTGCCCAGGTACTGGGCCACATCGCCCAGCTCTTCCTCGATGCGGATGAGCTGGTTATACTTGGCCACACGGTCGGTACGGCTGGGAGCGCCGGTCTTAATCTGAGCGGCATTCATAGCCACCACCAGGTCGGCAATGGTGGTATCCTCGGTCTCGCCGGAGCGGTGGGACACGATGGCGGTGTAGCCGGCCCGGTTGGCCATCTGGATGGCGTCCAGGGTCTCGGTCAGGGTGCCGATCTGGTTGACCTTGATGAGAATGGAGTTGGCCACCTTCTTCTCGATGCCGGTGGACAGGCGCTCGGTGTTGGTGACGAACAGGTCGTCGCCCACCAGCTGCACCTTGTCGCCCAGGGCTTTGGTGAGCAGGCCCCAGCCCTCGATGTCGTCCTCGCCCATACAGTCCTCCATGGAGATGATGGGATAGGTGTCGGCAAACTTCTTCCACATGTTGACCATCTGCTGCTTGGTCATGGTCTTCTTGGCCTTGGGCAGGTCATAGCAGCCGGTTTCGGCATTGTACCAGTCGGCCACAGCGGCATCAATGGCAATCTTGAAGTCCTCGCCGGGCTTATAGCCGGCCTTCTCGATGGCGGCCACGATGACCTTGAAGGCATCCTCGTCCTTCTTCAGGTTGGGGGCATAGCCGCCCTCGTCACCCACACCGGCGGCGGGGGTGCCATTCTCCTTCAGGACGCTCTTCAGGGTGTGGAAGACCTCGGCGCACATACGCAGAGCCTCTTTCCAGCAGCAGGCGGACACGGGCATAATCATGAATTCCTGAATGTCCACGTTGTTGGAGGCATGGGCGCCGCCGTTCAAAATGTTCATCATGGGAACGGGCAGAACCTTGGCATTCACACCGCCAATGTAGTTATACAGGCTGGTGCCCAGGCTCTCGGAAGCGGCCTTGGCACAGGCCAGGGAAGCACCCAGAATGGCGTTGGCACCCAGGTTGGTCTTGTTGGGAGTGCCGTCCAGGTCGATGAGGGCCTTGTCGATGGCGGTCTGGTCCAGGACGTTCATGCCGATGATGCACTCAGCAATCTCCTTGTTGACGTGGTCAACAGCCTTCAGCACGCCCTTACCCAGGTAGCGGCTCTTGTCACCGTCCCGCAGCTCGCAGGCTTCGTGCACGCCGGTGGAAGCACCCGAGGGAACAGCGGCACGGCCCACAACGCCGTCTTCCAGGTAGACCTCAACCTCAACGGTGGGGTTGCCACGGGAGTCCAGGATTTCACGGCCAATGACGTCAACGATTTCAATAATCTGCTTCATGTTCATCTATCTCCTTTTCATATATGGGGTAACAAATTTAGGGGAGGGCTTAGCCCTCGATCAGGGAAACGCCGTCCATTTCGGCGGGCTTCTTGAGGCCCATCAGGTCCAACATGGTGGGGGCGATATCGGCCAGCTTGCCGTCGTGGAGATTCACATTGGCCCCCACGATGGTGAAGGGCACCAGGTTGGTGGTGTGGGCGGTGAAGGGGGTGGTACCGTCGGCATCCACCATCCGCTCGGCATTGCCGTGGTCGGCGGTAATCAGGCTGATCCCGCCCATTTTGGCGGTGGCTTCCACCACCCGGCCCACGCAGGCATCCACCGTTTCCACGGCCTGGCGGGCGGCTTCGTACACACCGGTATGGCCCACCATGTCGCAGTTGGCGAAGTTGAGGATAATCACATCGTACTTGCCGCTTTCAATCCGCTCCACGCACTTGTCGGTGACCTCCAGGGCACTCATGGCGGGCTGAAGGTCATAGGTGGCCACCTTGGGGGAGTCCACCAGCACCCGGTCCTCCCCGGGGAAGACCTGCTCCTGGCCGCCGTTGAAGAAGAAGGTCACATGGGCGTACTTCTCGGTTTCGGCAATGCGGAGCTGGGTCAAGCCCAGGTTGCTGATGTATTCGCCAAAGATGTTCTCCAGCTCCCGGTGGGGGAAGGCCACCAGTACATTGGGCATAGAGGCGTCATACTCCGTGGTACAGACATAGCAGGTGGGGAAGAAACCCTTGGGACGGGGGAAGCCGTCAAAGTCCGGGTCCACGATGGCCCGGGTAATTTCACGGGCACGGTCGGGACGGAAGTTGGCGAAAATCACGCTGTCATTCTCCCCAAGCTCGGCGTTTTTCACACAGATGGTGGGCACAACGAACTCGTCGGTAATGTCAGCGGCGTAGGAGTCGGCCACGGCCTGCACCGGGTCGGCCACGAAGGGGCCTTCTCCGCAGACAATGGCACGGTAGGCTTTCTCCAGCCGCTCCCAGCGTTTGTCACGGTCCATGGCATAGTACCGGCCGGACACGGTGGCCACCTGGCCGATGCCCAGCTCCTGGCACTTGGCCACGGCGGCGGCTACGAAATCCTTGCCCGAGGAGGGGGGGACATCACGGCCGTCCAGGAAGGCATGGAGGTAGACCTTGGACAGGCCCTCCCGCTTGGCCATTTCCAGCAGGGCGAAAATGTGGTCGGTGTGGCTGTGAACACCGCCGCTGGAGAGCAGACCGAAGATGTGAAGGGCGGTGCCCTTTTCCTTGCAGTTGTTCATGGCGGCCAGGTAGGCTTCATTCTGGAAGAAGGAGCCATCCTTCACGGCCAGGGAGATGCGGGGCAGGTCCTGAAAGACCACCCGACCGGCCCCGATGTTGGTGTGGCCCACCTCGCTGTTGCCCATCTGGCCCTCGGGCAGACCTACGTCAAGGCCGGAGGCCGAGAGCTTGCAGGAGGGATTTTCGGCAAAAAGCTGATCCAGAACCGGGGTGGCTGCCCCGGCAATGGCGTTGCCCGAGCCGTTGGGGGCCAGCCCGAAACCGTCCATGATAATGAGTGTGGTAGGTGTTTTGTTCATAACATACTCCTTTTGGTGCGGCGACCCGCCGCAGGGGAATTTCGCCCGCTTTGGCGGGCGGGGAGTTATTTCGCCCCCTGCGGGGGGCGAGGGAACGTGTCAGGGTTGCCCAGGCAGAGGGCATTTCGCCGTTTGCGGACGGCGAGGACGTTGCGCCGCCCCCGGCGCAGGGGGCCAAACGACTTTTCTTTT
>CAZHWK010000168.1:2794-4815 GCA_964536405.1 uncultured Oscillospiraceae bacterium | reverse complement strand
CGGCGGAGAGCAATTCCGGCTGGTGCAGAAGCGGAGCATAATATTTCTGATGTGAAAACCTGTGAACCGGCTTGTAAATATCGGGCCGCTGCCTTGCGTGAAAGGACTGAACTGCGTCCAGCAAAGCCTGTGCCCGTCTGCAATCCGCCCATTCAAACGCTCTGATACGCATCTACACTCACCTCTTTCAGGTTTCCGGGGTATAAAAAACGCCCTCTGTCCTAACTAGGACAGAGGGCGTTCAATACGCGGTACCACCTCTGGTCGCCCAGACTTCACAGTCTGGACCTCACGAAGTCCCAATGGGACCTCCACGCTGTAACGGGCGCTCCCGGAACACGCCTACTGGGCTTTCGCCGTTTGGGTGTCGGCTCAAAGGGGTATTCACGACCGTTCCTCTCCCCCTTTCACCACCCGGGGGCTCTCTTCGCAGGAATGGGGCCGTTACTGGGCCTTTTCATCACCGTATGCTGGATTATAGGATAGTTTATCCTCTTTGTCAACCACTATTTTATCGCTTGACAAAAAATATGCCCTGTTCCCGCCCAGTCACGGCTGACATATTAGGCATGGCTCCAAAGGTTCGGATATTTACTACCCTTTGAACCGCTTAGCCGCAGCCAACAGCTCCCCGGCACTTTCCAAGGCGGCGGAAGTCAGTAGGTCGCCGCTGGTCAAGCGGGCCAGCTCCCCCTTGCGCTTGTCCTCATCCAGGGCACATACATCGGTGTAAGTACGACCTGCCTTCTCCCCTTTTTCCACCGAAAAGTGGGTGTCCGCCATGGCGGCAATCTGGGGCAGGTGGGTGACACAGAGTACCTGAGCGTTCTGGGCAATGGAGGCCATCTTTTCCCCCACCTTTTGGGCGGCTCGGCCCGAAACACCGGTGTCCACCTCGTCAAAAATCAAGGTGGTCACATCGTCATTTTCGGCCAAAACATTCTTCAACGCCAGCATAATACGGGCTAATTCGCCACCTGAGGCCACCTTGGCAATCGGCTTCAAGGCTTCGCCCACGTTGGCACTCATGAGAAAGCGAACCTCGTCCATACCGGTGGCATCCATTCCGCTCTCCCCCATTTTGGGGGCAAACTCCACTTCAAACCGGATTTTTGGCATATCCAGCTGGGTCAATTCACTTCGCACCCGCTCCTGCAAGACCAAGGCCGCCTTTTTCCGGGCAGCAGTGAGGGCTTCCCCTTCTTTTTTGGCCTTTTTTAAGGCCTGGGCATATTTACCCTCCAGGCGGGCGATGGTGTCGGTGGCGCACTCAATGCCGTCCAACTCCTCCCGGCAGCGGGCCAGGTAGTCCAGCATTTCCTCCACCGTATTGCCGTATTTTTTACGCAGACGATAGATAATATCCAGGCGGCTTTCCAGCTCGTCCAGCTCACCGGGAGAAAAATCAAAGGAGGAGCGCAAATCCCGCACCAGCTCGGCCAAGTCATCGGCGGCATAGCGTAGTTCGGCGGCCTTTTCGGCCAACTCGGCCATCTGGTCGCTCACTTTACCACCATCCCGCAGACTGTTTTCCGCATCGGTCAGCAAAGAGGCCGCTCCCTCCCTGTCCTCGTCCCCCGAAAGGGCAAAGTGGGCGCTTTCCACCGCATCCATCACCTTTCCGGCATTACGAAGCAGGTCCCGGCGGGCGGTGAGGGTTTCCTCCTCCCCGGGCTGTAAGTCAGCCCGCTCCAGCTCCCCAATTTGAAACCGAAGAGAGTCAACTTTGCGCTGACGCTCGGCCTCATCCATTTGCAGGGCTTCCATCTCCCGGCGGATGGCGGCGGTGCTGTCGTATGCTGCACGGAAGGCAGCGAACTCGGCCCGCAAGGCCCCAAAGCTGTCCAAATAGGACAGGTGGCACCCTTCATCCAAAAGCTGCTGGCCATCGTGCTGGCCGTGGATGTTGACCAGTTGGGCCCCGAGTGCCTTTAACTGGGCCACCGTACACAGCCGAGAGCCAATCTTGCAGACATTTCTGCCGTCGTGCTGAAGCTCCCGAGTTAAAATGAGTTCCCCGT
>CAZHWK010000168.1:0-2784 GCA_964536405.1 uncultured Oscillospiraceae bacterium | reverse complement strand
CCCCGTTTTCATCCGGAAAAACCCCGTTTTCCTCAAACCAAGTCAGCTTGGGCAGGTTGGTAAAAACCCCGCTAACCAGGGCGGATTTGGCACCGGTACGAATTAAATCCCGGCTGGTACGCTCCCCAATGACGGCACCGATGGCGTCAATCACAATACTTTTACCTGCACCGGTTTCACCGGTGAGGACGTTGAAGCCCCCATCAAAGGCGATGTCGGCCTGCTCAATCAGAGCGATGTTCTCAATATGGAGTAAGGACAGCATAAGGCCACTCCTTCCTTATTTGAGCATTTGGTGAATTTCACTGCACAAATCGTTGGCGGCCTCATTATGGCGCATAATCAAAATAACGGTGTCATCCCCCGCCAAAGAACCCACCATATCGGGTAAATCCATGCCATCCAGGGCGGCACCGGCTGCCGAAGCAAGACCCGGCATGGTCTTCACCACCACAATATTCTGAGCCGCATCAAAGGAGGTAACTCCCTCCCGAAAAATGGTTCTCAAACGGCCAGCAAAATTGAGAGAAACCTTATTGCCTGATACAGCATAGCGGTAGGCCCCCGTAGCCGTCAGCTCCTTCACCAGATGGAGCTGTTTGATATCACGGGAGATGGTGGCCTGGGTGGAAGGAATGTTGGCCGCCTTCAATTCAGCCAACAACTGATCCTGGGTTTCAATGTCCTTTTGGGCAATAATCTGTAAAATAGCTTCCTGCCGTGTACTTTTCATGGCCAATTACCCCTTTCCCAATTTTTCACGCATGATGGTGTAAAAACTCTTGTTGGTCAGCCGGACAAGCTGCGTCCTGTATTCCGAGCGGCGAATGGTTACCTTATCCCCGCCAGCCACCTTGAAGGCCTTGCCGCCATCCACCGACAGGTAGACACTTTTTCGGCTGTGGCGGTCGGTGGTCACATCCACCACCCGTTCCCGGTCCAGCACAAAACTTTTGGCCTGTAAGGCGTGGGCACAGATGGGGGTGATGATTAAATGTTCCGCCGAAGGCTCCACAATGGGACCTCCGGCCGCCATGGAGTAGGCCGTGGAGCCTGTGGGGGTGGAAATAATAACACCATCCCCCCCAAAGTCAGAAATCAGCATACCGTCGCTATAAACCTTCAAGTCAACAATGCGGGCCACAGCCCCTTTTGTCAGCACAGCATCGTTCAAGGCAGTATCTTGATAAAGCACCTTTCCGTCCCTGGTCACGCTGACATCCAGCATCATACGGGGTTCCAAGGTGTATTTTCCAGCAGTCACCTTGGACAGCAGGGAGAGTTCGCTATGTTCCAGTTCGGCCATAAAGCCCACCGAGCCCATATTCACCCCAAGAATGGGAACCGAGTTGATGGTCGCATCCTTAGCAGCATGGAGAATGGTGCCGTCCCCACCGAAACAGACCAGCATATCTGCCCTTTCCATCGCCTTAGAGAGATTAGAGACAGGCATATCCTTTGGTAAATCCGGGGCATTATTTCCCTCAAAGGCAAAGGGAAGGCAAATTTTTGTTTCAGCCCCGGCAGAGCGAAGAATGCGTTCCGCCGACCTGGCCGCCCGCAAATCTCTGTCCCGGTAGGGGTTGGAGCTTAACACTATTTTCATTTGCTCTCTCCCTCCAGCACACCGTGGGACTGATCCACCAAAGACCGCAAATCCCCCTCATATCTCTCCCCGCCTTCTGCCGAGAGCCAGCCCAAATATTCAATGTTTCCCTCTGGTCCCCGAATGGGTGAAAAGGTAATATCCTTTACAGAAAATCCAGCGTGTTCAGCATGTTCCAGGAAATGCTCCAGCACCTCCAGATGGACGAACGGATCCCGAACCACACCCCTTTTTCCAACCTTTTCCTTCCCCGCTTCAAACTGCGGCTTCACCAGGCACACCACCTGCCCGGTAGGCTTCATCAATCCCCTCAGGGCGGGCAAAATTAAATTCAGTGAAATAAAGGAAACGTCCACGCTGGCAAAATCCAACTCATCGGGAACCTGCTCATGGGTCAGATAGCGGGCATTGGTCCGTTCCAGACAGATGACCCGTTCATCGCTGCGCAGGCTCCAGGCCAGCTGACCATAGCCTACATCCACCGCATAGACCTTTACGGCCCCATTTTGCAGCATACAGTCGGTAAATCCTCCGGTAGAAGCTCCAATGTCCCCGCAGACAACGCCGTTTAAGGTGATGGGCCAGGTTTTCATGGCTTTTTCCAGTTTAAGGCCACCCCTACTGACATAGGCCAAAGTTTGTCCCCGCACCTCAATTTGCGCCGTTTCTTCTACGGCGGTACCAGCTTTATCCACCTTCTGCCCGCCTACGTACACCTGTCCGGCCATAATCAGGGCTTGGGCCTTATGGCGGCTATCCACCAGATTGCGCTCGACCAGCAAAACATCAAGTCTTTTTTTTGCCATGTTCCATCACCTCCAGGGCTTTTCTAACAATATGGTCTGTGTCCAAGGAGCAAAGCTTCCGCAACTGGTCCACCGTACCTTGGGTCACAAAGCCGGGGCCGGTATTTAAGGCACCAAAGCCTTTTGGCACGCAGCCTGCGCAAACCAGCTCGGCACACAGACGCTGGCCCACCGAACCTGCTTGGGCCACCTCTTCCACCACCAAAATACCAGCCGTTTCCAGGGCGGCAGTCTTCAACAAGGAGAGGTCAATAGGTGTAATGCAATTTAGCTTTACAACCCTTGCTGACACATCTTTTTCTTTCAGTTTTTCGGCTGCCTCCAGCACATTGGACAGGATGGTTCCATAACTCACCAGGGTAAGGTCCTTCC
>CAZHWK010000167.1:0-4832 GCA_964536405.1 uncultured Oscillospiraceae bacterium | reverse complement strand
CTTTTTCTATTTATTGACAAAAATTTAAATTGACTGTAACCTTTTGGCAGGTTAAAACGTGTCATAGGCAGAAGGGAAGTGATGGGATGGATACACAGGAAGCCGGGCGGCTGGCCCAAGCCTATGGTCCGGCGGTTTACCGGCTGGCCTATGCCCGGACGGGCAATCGGGCCGATGCCGAGGATGTGATGCAGGAAACCTTTTTACGCCTGGTACGCACAGCCCCTGTATTTCGGGACGAGGAGCATGCCAAGGCCTGGCTGCTGCGTGTGGCGGCCAACTGTGCCGGGGACTGGTTCCGCTCGGCCTGGCACAGGCACACAAGCCCCTTGGAGGAAGGGGCCGGGGCAGCTGTCCCCCAGCCCGAGGAGGGGGACGTGCTGGAAACCGTGCTGGCCCTGCCCACCCTATACCGGATTCCGGTGCACTTATTTTATTATGAGGGGCTTTCGGTGGCGGAAATTGCCCAGGTGCTAGGGAAGAGCGAGGGCAGCGTGAAAACCCGGCTGAGCCGGGCAAGGGCTATGCTGAAAAAGATGCTGACAGAAGGAGGGGAGAGCCTTGTTTGAAGAAAAGTACCGCCGGGAGATGGAAACGCTTGGCCCTGATGCGGGGCAGATGGAACGGCTTTTGACTGCCATGGAGCAGCCGAAAGGGGCGAAAAAGAGGAGAAGGCCAGGGCGGGCCATTCTAGCGGCGGCGGTAATTTGCACTCTATTGGTGGTGTCGGCGGTGGCTCTGTCACCAACCCTACAGGATGTGCTCTATCAGCTGATGGGCAGCTTCGGGCCCTACGCACAGACCGTGGAGCAGGGGGTAGCGGTGGATCAGGGTATCCAGGTCAAGGTGGTACGTGCCCTGGCGGATGAAGACCAAATTCGGATGTATTTAGAGGTTACGGACCTCACCGGGGACCGCCTGGGGCCGGACAGCAGCTTGTTGGGTCTGGAAGTCGCCTTTCGGGCCTACGAGGAAAAGACGAAAACCGGCCTGGCAGTATTGAACTATGGGTATCTGGGCATGGAAACCCCAGAGGAAATGAAGCTGCGCTATCAAGCTGTCTGCGTGGGGGAAAGCCGCAGGTTTTCGGAAATCTATCTCCCGGCTGAGTTCTCCCTACGGGAAGCCCGCCCAATCACGCAGGCAGAGCGGGATGAGAACCCGAACAGTTGGTTTTCCAAGGGAAAGACGGTTTTGGTGCTGGAGCCGGGACAGACCCCCATGCCATTGGGGACGGACCTCTTTACCCTCTCCTCCATGGGCTTTGACGAAAACGGTGTCCTCCACGTCCAGTTAGCCCTGGCGGATGGGATGGATGCCAGGTCAGAGGGAATCGGTACGCTGTACCTGTCCCAGGCCGGAAAACGGGTGGGCCATGTGCAGAGCGTGGTTCAGTTTACCCAGGACGGGCAGGTCTACGCCGATTTGCGCCTGGAGTTTTCTAACATTGAAATTGGCCCGGAGGATGCCGACACCCTGGCCATCGGCCCTCTTCACGGGACACTCCATACGGCGGCACCTATTCTGGGAAATTGGGAGCTTGCGTTCCATGTTGAGAAAGTAACGCATTGGTCTGTACCCTGCCGGCAATATTTGGAGGAGGGCCCGGCCACGATGGAAAAGCTGACCTTATCCCTGCTGGGCCTCAAGGTGGAGGGAAGCACTCCCCCCGAGCGGACCGATAGCCTAAATCTTACCGCCTCCCTGCTGCTCAAAAACGGCACGACCGTAGACCTGGGAACCAAGAGTGGCTCCTGGACTTGGGAGGATGGCGGCATCGGAACCGCAGACCGTTCCAGCTTGGAAGCCTACGAGGCGGACATCAAAAACGGCATCGGTTACTTTGAGAACCGCTTTGACTATGAGGACCCAATTGAGCCGGAGCAGGTGGAGGCTGTGGTCATAAACGGCCAAAAAATCCTCCTGGGTGACGGCGGCTAAGCCTGAACGCAGCACCCTTTGTGCCCGACGGTTTTCCGTCGGGCACATTTTTTTGAAAACCGTGTCACATTTTCCCTGGGTCAAGCAAGTATATGATAGAATAGTCGCAAAACGGCTATTCTATTGCGCATTTGCGCACGGTGTGCGCAAGCACTTTGGATTACAAGGCCCTGCCGTCAAAGACGGCAGATGGCCATTCTATCATGATTGAAAATCATGATAGAATGGAACAAGAAGGGAGGCGGTTGTATGGAACGCTCAGAGCTGGAGCGACTTATTCGGGCCTATACCCCGGCGGTGACTCGTCTGGCCTACGCCAGAACGGGAAATCTGCCGGACGGGGAAGATGTGGCGCAGGAGGTGTTTTTACGGCTTCTGGACAGCAACCGGGACTTCACCAGCGATGAACACGCCAAGGCCTGGCTCCTGCGGGTGACGCTGAACGTTTCCGCCGGAATATTCCGGGGGCCGTGGCACCGGCGGGTCACCACCTTAGAGGAGGCCGATGGCCTGCCCGCACCAGCCATGCCCGAAGAGGGCGGTATGCTGGAACGGGTGCTGAACCTGCCCGTGAAGTACCGCACGGTCCTTCACCTCTATTATTATGAGGGATATTCCACCAAGGAAATTGCCAATCTTCTGGACAGGCAGGAGGATACCATACGCAAATGGATGAGCCGTGGACGGCTGCTGCTGAAGGCGGAATTGAAAGGGGATGAGGGCCTTGTTTGAGGATTACAGGCGTGAGATGGAGCGTGTGGGCACAAGTGAGGACCAGGTCAATCGAATTCTGGCCGCAGTAGAGAGAAAACCGATGGGGAATGCAAAAAGAAGCCCGTGGCGAACCGTTTTGCTGGCGGCGGGCTTGTGTGCCGCCTTTGCCGTAACTGCCCTGGCTCTGTCGCCCAGCTTGCAGGATGCGCTGGAGCAATTTCTGGGAGGAATTTTCCCCTATACCCAGGAGGTTGCAGGGAATACCTCCGTCGACCAGGGAATTGAGATGAAGGTGGTTCGGGCTATCGCCGATGATTATCAGGCCAAGGTTTATGTAGAGGTAAAGGATGCAACGGGCGGACATATGTTCAGTGAGCATATGAATATGGATGCCTATGTGAGCCGAAACCAGGCCCAGCAGCCAAACGAAATGCGGGTCAGTGGCTTTTCCAACCGGCTACTCCGTTTTGATGCCGATACCAACACCCTTCTCTATGAATTTACCTGCCAGCGGTTGGATCGTGGAGGGGAGGAGTTTGTGCTGTATGTAGGATCTATTCAACCGGAATATTACCGGATTGAAAGCACCACACCCCTGCCGGCTCACCGAATTTCCAAGGAAAATTTGAAAACCAGAACCGTGGAGGATGGGCTGGTATTGGAGCCTGGGCAGACCGCAGAGGAGTTGGAGAATGCAGGAGGGATTTCGCTCTCCTCTCTTGGATTTGCCTCGGATGGCTATCTCCATGTACTGCTACAGCTTCCAGCGGAAACCGCCCCGGAGGATACCGTTTTGTGTACCACGGTGCGCTCCAAAACCTCTGATGACTATATGAAATATAATGTGGAGTTTCTTGACCAGAGAGTGTTCACCTTGGATGGTGTAACCTATATGGATTTTGGAATTGCTGGGGCAATGCCAGAGGATATTGACGACCTAGAGCTTGACCCCATATATGGAGTTTTGGTCAAAGCAGAGCCTGTGGAAGGGAAGTGGAGAATTCCCTTTACCATGGAGCAGATTCCAACCCGGAAGGTGGCTGTGAGTGACAGTCTTGGCCGGGAGAATCTGGAACTAAGGCTTGTCAGCATTTCTCCTTTGGGGATTTGGATTGAGGGAGCTACTTGGGAAAACAATCGGTCTACTTTAAATCGCCAGGTCATGGTGTTTTATTTCAAGGACGGCTCGGTGGTCAATCTGGGTGACCGGACAAGCGGTGCGGCATGGAGCGCAAGCAAAGACTGGGATGGGAAAGGAATGTTTACCACCGCTTGGAACAGCACCGAGCCCATTGACCCGGAGGAGGTAATCGCCGTGTCTATCGGGCAGCGATACTTACCACTTGATGGCGGCGAAGCCAGTTGGCTGGAAAAACTGCCGGAATAAAAGACTGGGGCCGCCGTGCAAAATGCTCGGCGGCCCTTGCAATCTCTGACCGCTTCCATTATAATAGCAAAGATTAGACAGCCTAAGACGCAGAGCCATCTGCGTCCATGAAGATACAAGGAAGTGCAAGAGAATGAAGTACGATTTTGGAGCCATTGAGCCCAAGTGGCAAAAAAAGTGGCAGGAAGAAAAGGCCTTCCACACCGAAAACGGCGGGGACAAGCCCAAGTTTTTCGGTCTGGTGGAGTTCCCCTATCCCTCGGGCCAGGGTTTGCACGTGGGCCATGCCCGGCCCTACACCGCCATGGACGTGGTGGCCCGCAAGAAGCGGATGGATGGCTTTAACGTCCTCTTCCCCATGGGATACGACGCTTTCGGCCTGCCCACCGAGAACTATGCCATTAAAAACCATATTCACCCCGCCCAGGTGACCCACGACAACATTCAGAATTTCCGCTCCCAGCTTCAAATGCTGGGTTACTCCTTCGACTGGGACCGGGAAATCAACACCACCGACCCCGAGTATTATAAGTGGACCCAGTGGATTTTCCTTCAGCTATTCAAGAAGGGCCTGGCCTATAAGACCACCATGCCCGTGAACTGGTGTACCTCTTGCAAGTGTGTGCTGGCCAATGAGGAAGTGGTGGACGGCGTGTGCGAGCGGTGTGGCTCGGCCGTCATCCGCAAGGAGAAGAGCCAGTGGATGCTGAAAATCACCGAGTATGCCCAGCGGCTCATTGACGATTTGGACGACCTGGACTTCATCGAGCGGGTCAAGACCCAGCAGAAG
>CAZHWK010000166.1:0-4842 GCA_964536405.1 uncultured Oscillospiraceae bacterium | reverse complement strand
TGAAAATCTCCCCCAGTCCGTCCCGGGGGCCAGATGCCAGCCAGCGCACGTCGTTCCGTGTCATAGTGCCCATTTTGCCCCAATCTTTTCCGCAAAAGCTCATTGCTTTTGCCAACGCCTCTCCCCTTGCCTTTTCCATATGAAACGGGTAGAATGACAAGGTTACTTCATTGATTAGAAAGGAGGTGCTCTCATGGTACAAACCCGTGAAAACGGCATTACCGAAGGGGTCATTTGGAAGCAGCTTCTTCTTTTTTTCTTCCCCATTCTCTTCGGTACCTTCTTTCAGCAATTTTACAGCACCATGGACACCATCATCGTAGGCCGCTATATCGGCAAGGAGGCTCTGGCCGCCGTGGGAGTGACCGCCCCGGTCATCAACCTTCTGGTTGGCTTTTTCACCGGCCTGGCCAGCGGGGCCGGCGTGGTCATCTCCCAGTATTTTGGTGCTCGGGAGGATGCCAAAGTAAGCCGCTGTGTCCACACCGCCATTACCCTCTCCCTTCTCACCGGGATCGCCTTCACCATCCTGGGTATTCTCAGTGCCCCTTGGGTTCTCCGGGCCATGAATACCCCCGCCGACGTTCTGGACCAATCGGTCCTCTATATCCAGGTCTACTTCACCGGTATGATTCCCACCCTCCTTTATAATATGGGCACCGGCATTCTCCGCTCTGTGGGGGATTCCAAACGTCCTCTTTACTTCCTGATTGTCTCCTCCTTGCTTAACATTGTGCTGGACCTCCTATTCGTGGTGGTCATCCCCCTGGGGGTAATGGGGGCTGCCTTGGGCACCGTCCTGTCCCAGCTTTTGTCCGCCATTCTGGTGGTTCTGGCCCTCACCAATTCGGCCGGAGCCCCTTACTCCCTCAGTCCCCGTGACTTAGGTGTTGACCACCCTCTTTTGAAGGATATTGTCCGCATCGGTCTGCCCGCAGGCCTGCAATCGGTCCTTTACGCCGTTTCCAACCTCATCATCCAGGCCACAATCAATGGCTTTGATACCGATGTGGTGGCCGCCTGGACGGTGTACAGCAAGATGGATGCCCTGTTCTGGATGTCTGTTTCCTCCATGGGTCTTGCCATCACTACCTTCTCGGGCCAAAACTTCGGGGCCAAGAAATATGACCGTATCCATAAGGGCCTGGCCGTTTCCCTGGGTATGACCGCCCTCATTACCGGTCTATGCGTCTTTATCTTCCTGCGCTTTGACCGTCCCCTTTTCCTGCTTTTTAACGACGACCCTGCCGTGGTGGAGTGCGGCCTTGCCATGATACAGTTCCTGGTTCCCACCTACTTCCTCTATATTTGTATTGAGGTTTTTGCAGGGGCTCTTCGTGGCACAGGGGACTCCCTGATTCCAACCCTGCTCACCTGCTTTGGTGTCTGCGGCCTTCGGGTGGGCTGGATTGCCGTGTCCAACCTCTTTTGGCCCACCCTCAATGCCATCATGTTCAGCTATCCCCTTACCTGGGGGCTGACCTCGGTGGGCTATGTCATCTACTATCTGCGTGGAAACTGGCTCAAGCGCCGTATCGCTGCCGCCGAAGCCATACAGGCCGTCCCCACCGTGTAACCCCCTCCTTCCCCCTCAAAAGGCTCATAAAAAATCCACCGGCCAAAAAGCCGGTGGATTTTTTCTTCCTGTCTCAGGACAACTTCTGGTCCTTTTCCATCATGATGTTCAAAATGGTCCTGTCGGTTTCCGCCATGCCTGTGCTGACAAGCCCCATGTTCCGAATGACCTGCTCCGGGGTAGAGGCGCAGATACCGTCGGTTTCGTCCAGAGCCACATCGCTCATGGCCAGATAGGCGCACATCATGGCGGCATTGGCAGCGGTGGCCAGCTTAAGGGCACAGCCAATTTTACCGCCGTCACAAATCATGCCGGTCAAATCCCCGCTCATGTTGATGATGGCCTTGCCAATTTGTTCATCACTGCCCCCCAGCAGCCATACCATGGCGGCCGAAGCAGCAGTTGCGGCTGACACGCCGCACCCACAGGTGGCCGACAGCTTGCCGGTAAAAAGCTTAATGTACACATTTAAGGTGTGGGAGAAGGCCAGGGCCTTGACCAGACGCTCGTCCGATGCCTTTACATGCTTGGCCATCTCCACCACCGGGATGATGGCGGTGATGCCGTGGTTGCCGCTGCCCGCACTGCTCATAACCGCATAGGGGCAGCCGCTCATGCGCCCTTCGGCGCTGCTGGCCACCCGCACCATGGTGCGGCTGAACAGGTTATCCCCCATGGTGTCGGTACCAAGCTGACCCTTCAGTGCCGAGGCAATGCCGATACCCAGGGTGTGTTCCAGCCCATAATCGGCCAGCTTTCCATTCATATCCATGCCGTCCAGCATGAAGGCAAGCTCCTTCTCGCTGCACCCATCCACCAGGGCCTTGACTTGAGCAACCGTCATGGGCTTCAGGCGGGCGTGAAGCTCGTCCTCGGTATCGGCGGCATCGCTCTTCTTCTCCAAAACCTCATCCCCACGCTGTACCAGCACGATGTTGGAGTGGGTCCCCCGGATTTCGCACAGGCCGGTCCCGGCGGTGGTGGTCACCTCGGCCCTGGCATATAGCCGGGTTTCGTCATGCTTGATGCCCACGCTCACCTTCTGGCTTTCCACCAGGGAGATTGCCTTCTCACAAATGGCGGGGGTAATGTCCTCCAACAGTTGCAGCTTCTTTTCCGGATTGTCCAGCAGCCCGCCCAGAGCGGCGGCGTATTTCAGCCCAACTCTGGAAAAGCCGGGAATGCCAACGCTCATTCCGTTTTTATAGATGCCGGGATTGACTTCCATTTGAACGGAAATAATCTCCCCGCCCACGGCATGGCAGGCAGCAGCAGCGCAGAGAGCCACACAAACCGGCTCGGTGCAGCCCAGGGCCGGAACCACCTCCTGATGCAGCATGATTAACAATTCTTCCTTGGTAAGCATAACAAAGCTCCTTTCCCGCAAACCTGCGGTATGTTTTTCTTTTTATATGTAATGCAAATTTCGTGCCAACCGTTTTACAAGGAAAACGCCCCCTTTCCCCTTGCAAAAGCGGTCAAAATATGGCAAACTGGTCTTACCAATTGGTCAAAGGCGGTAGAATGGAAATGGGAAAGAAAAAGATTTGCGTCATTGCCCTGGACCCCCGGGCAGGAAGATCCTATCAAAAGGACATTGAGGGTCTCTTTGGCGGCGTGGCCGATGTTTCCATGTTTTCCGTTCTGGACGGAACGGCCTCCGGCATGCTGGAGCGGGCCGATTTATATGCCGCCTCTACCGATGCCTTCGGCTCGGCTGAAGAGCTGGCCCGCCATGTCCCCATGGATGCCCAGACCATGGCCGTGGAGGCCTCCTTTCGTTGGAGCGAGCTGCGAAAGCTTAAAACTTTGCCCGAGGGAAGCCGTGTTCTCTTCGTCAACATGACCGACACCATGGCCCGGGAAGCCATCGCCCAGCTTGAACAATTCGGCCTGAACCATGTGTGCTGGATTCCCTATGCCCCCGGTGCCCGGCTGGAGGAGGACGTGCATATCGCCGTGACCCCCGATGAGATGCGCTATGTCCCCCAGCATATTTAAACCAAAATTGACGTGGGCCAGCGGGCCTGCACCTCGGGCATGATGATTGAAATTGCCCTGCGCCTTGGTCTGGAACACCTGCTGGAAACCCCTAAATTTCAAGACTATTTTCGGGACATTGCCACCAGTAACTACAGCTTTGACCAGATGTTTGCCCGCTCCATCCGATTGGAAAGTCAATTCCATATTTTGATGGAAAGCCTGGAGGATGGCGTGGTGGGGGTCAACGAGCGGGGGGAGGTCTTTGCCTGCAACCGTCATGCCCAGGAGATTACCCGGGTCGTGCCTGACTTCGTCCTGGGCAAACCGGGCAGTGAGGCCTTCCCCGATATTCCCTTTGCCCGCTGTCTGCGGGAAAAGGCCACTCTGCCCGCCAAGGTGGTGCGGATGAACGGGGTCAACATCAGCATGGAGGTGGTCCCGGTCATCCGGCAGGAGGTCTGCATCGGTGCCTTTGCCATTTTGCAGAAGTTCAACGAGGTGGAAGCCCGGCAGAGTGAGCTGCGCAGCCAGTTGTTTCACAAGGGCTACTATGCCAAATACGGCTTTGAGGACGTGGTCGGTATCTCCCCCGCCATCTGTCATGTGAAGCAGACCTTACAGCGTATGGCGGTCAGCGAAAGCCCCATTTTGCTGATTGGGGAAACGGGCACCGGCAAGGAGCTGTTCGCCCATGCCATCCACCGCACCTCCCGCCGCCGGGACGAGCCTTTTGTGGCCATCAACGTGGCCGCCTTTCCGGAAAACCTGCTGGAAAGCGAACTGTTTGGCTATGAGGAAGGGGCCTTCACCGGGGCCAAGAAGGGCGGGCGCCCCGGCCTGTTTGAGCTTTCCCACAAAGGCACCCTCTTCCTGGACGAGGTGGAGGGGATGAGCCCCGCCCTTCAGGTCAAGCTGCTGCGTGTTTTGCAGGAGAAGGAAATCATGCGGGTGGGAGGCAATCGGCTCATCCACATCGACGTGCGTGTCGTGGCCGCCACCAACGAGTCCCTGGAGGAAAAGGTGGAGGCGGGCAGCTTCCGCCGTGACCTCTACTACCGGCTCAACACCTTGCCCATCCTGATCCCCCCTCTGGCCCAGCGGGAAGATGACCTCTTTTTGCTGATTGACCATTTTAAAGCCCAGCTTCAGGGGGACTTCCGGCTCACCCCCCCTGTACGGGAATTTTTCAAGACCTATCCCTGGCCAGGCAACATCCGGGAGTTGCGAAACGTGGTGGAATATTGTATCTACAACGGCCACCGGGATATTACCCTTGATGACCT
>CAZHWK010000165.1:0-4854 GCA_964536405.1 uncultured Oscillospiraceae bacterium | reverse complement strand
CTAAAGGCCCTGTTCGGGAAAAATTAAGGCTCTTTGGTGACGCTTTTCAAAAAGGCCACCAACTCTTCAAATTCCATACCACGGGAGGCTTTGACCAGGAAGGTCGTGTCAGGACGCACGATTTGTTCCAGTACGGTCAGGGCCTCCTTTTTTGTGGGCCGCCAATAAACCTCGCTTACCCCGGCATCCTCAGCGGCCTTGGCCATATGCTCGCTCTGCTCGCCCACGGCCACCAGGCAGTCAACCCCGGCCTTACCCAGGTATTCACCCACACCGGCATGGAGGGCGGGGGCCAGAGGGCCAAGCTCAAACATATCGCCCAGCACGGCAACCTTCCGGCCGCTCTTGGTCTTGGACAGCACCTCCACCGCCGCCCGCATGGACTGGGGGTTGGCGTTATAGGCATCGTCCAAAATGGTAATCTCCTCCCCCCGGGGCAGGATGTTCATCCGCATCTTGGTGGGAGCAAAGCGAAGCACCCCCTTGGCAATCTCCTCATTGGTCATGCCGAAGTGGACCCCGATGGCGGTAGCGGTCAAGGTTGGGTAAATCATGTGTCCGCCCAGGGCCGGGATGTCAATGGCAAAGTCCCCACCGGGGGTGGACACGTCGCAGTGGACGTACCGCACCCCGTCGCTCTCCACCGAGAGGGCCCGGTACTCCAACCCGGGATTGCCCCCCACCCATACCGTTTTATAGGGCAGCGTGCCACGCAGGGTGGACAAAAGCTCATCATCCCCATTGAGTACCACCAGGGCGTCAGCGGGCATGTGGTCAAAAATCTCGCACTTGGCCTTGAGAATATTCTCCCGGCTGCCCAGATTTTCAATGTGGGCATCCCCGATGTTGGTGATGACGGCCACCTGAGGCTCCACAATGTCGGCCAGGTAGTCGATTTCCTTGAAGTGGTTCATGCCCATTTCCAGCACGCAGATTTCATGCTCGGGGCTGAGGCGCAGAAGGGTCAGGGGCAGCCCCACCTCATTGTTGAAGTTGCCCTCGGTTTTGAGAACCTTAAACTTTTCGCTGAGGACGGCGGCCACCATGTCCTTGGTGGTGGTCTTCCCCACCGAGCCGGTCACCCCAATAAAGGGAATGGAAAATTTCTGCTTATAGTGGCGGGCCAAATCCCGCAGAGCCTTCTGGGTGGAGTCCACTTTGATGTAGCACTTTCCGGGGAGGTAGCTGTCCCGCTCCCGCTGGGTGAAGCAGGCGGCACAGCCCCCCTCCAGAGCCTGGTTCAAAAAGGCATGGCCGTCAAACCGCTCCCCCACCAGGGGGACAAAAAGGGCCCCCTCGGTAACCGAGCGGCTGTCTGTCTCTACCTTGGTCACGGTGATGGCAGGGTCGCCATCCCCCAGCAAACGGCCACCCACGGTCTCCATAATCTCCAAAACAGAAATAGGCTGCATACCTTCTTCTCCTTATCTCCCCTGGCTTCTGGCGGTCAGGGACGCCTGTAAAATACTTTCACACAAACTCGGATAGTCCACCCCGGCCGCTGCCGCCTCCTGGGGCAGCAGGCTGGTGGGGGTCATGCCGGGCAGGGTATTGATTTCCAAAAACCAGGGGGTCCCCTCTTCATCCAGGATGAAGTCGGCCCGGGCGTATACACTCAGCCCCAAGGCATGGTAAACCTTCAGGGTATCCTCCCGGATGGCGGCCTCTGCCTCGGTCGAAATGGGCGAGGGACAGATTTCTTCGGCCGCCCCGGCCTGGTACTTATTTTCGTAGTCGTAAAAGCCCACCTTGGGAATGATTTCAATGGAGGGCAGGCTCTCCCCCGCCAGCACGCCGGCCTGGATTTCCCGGCCGGACACATACTGCTCCAGCACACAACGGCCGCCATAATGCAGCCCTTCCAGCAGGGCCTGCCGCAATTCCTTCTTATCCCGGGCGATGGCCACCCCGATGGAGGAACCGCTGTCCACCGGCTTGACCACACAGGGCACCGAAGTACGGCTTGTGAGGCTGTCCACGTCCTCACGGGTATAGTGTGCCATGCGCCAGGCGGGGGTTTTGACCCCCAAACCGGCAATGAGCCGCTTGGTCAAATCCTTATCCATGGCAATGGCCGAGCCAAGATAGCCCGAGCCGGTGTAAGGGATACCCATCAGGTCAAAGGCAGCCTGAACCCTGCCGTCCTCCCCGCACTGGCCATGCAGGGCCAGAAAGACAATGTCCGCCATGGCGCACAGATCCAACACACCCTCGCCAAACACACTGGCCGAAGCCAGCTTCCGACTCTTTTTCACAGCCTCCAAATCGGGGGCCTCGGGGCTGACCTGCCGCCAGTCGGGGGAAATGGGAGCATCGAAACAGGCTTCCAGTTCCCCTTCATAGCCCTCCATCCCAAAAAACATATCCACCAGGGCAGCCCTGTGTCCAAGGCCCCGCAGTGCTTCACATACCTTGGCCCCGGTGGAGCGGGATACGTTCCGCTCCGGGGAGAGGCCGCCGGCTAATACCACAATTTTCATATCGTAACACCTCAATGGTCATACTACGCCATAATGAGGTAGTATAGCACAATTTTGGGCTGTTCACAAGGTAGTTGCTTCGCTTTCTCCCACCTTTGTCCCGTACCGTTCTTCCCCATACGAAAAAAGTGGCCGGAACCCCCGGTTCCGACCACTTCTGCAAATACCTTATTTATTTGGTACCGAAAATTCGGTCGCCTGCATCGCCCAAACCGGGTACAATGTAACCGTGGTCGTTGAGCTTCTCGTCCACCGCAGCCACATAGATGTCCACGTCGGGATGGTCCTTGCGGATGCGCTCCACCCCTTCAGGGGCAGCGATGATGTTCATGAGTTTGATGTGCTGCACACCGTAGTTCTTGAGAAACTGGATGGCAGCCGTGGCCGACCCGCCGGTGGCCAGCATGGGGTCGAGGATAATCACATCCCGCTCGGCAATGTCAGAGGGCATCTTGCAGTAGTATTCCACCGGCTCCAGGGTCTGGGGGTCCCGATACAGGCCGATATGGCCCACCTTGGCCGAGGGGATCAGGGTCAAAATGCCGTCCACCATGCCAAGGCCAGCCCGCAGAATGGGAACAATGGCCAGTTTCTTACCAGAAATCTGCTTAAACTTGGCAGTGGCAACAGGGGTCTTAATCTCCACCTCGTCCAGGGGGAGGTCCCGGGTAGCATCATAGCACATGAGGGTGGCAATCTCGCTGACCACTTCACGGAAGTCCTTGACCCCGGTATTCTCGTCCCGGAGAATGGCAAGCTTATGCTGCAGCAGGGGGTGGTCCAGAACGTGTACCTTATTATCCATAATCGTTACTCCTCTTTTGTTAAGTTGAGCCGTTCCCGCTCGGCCTGACTGAGACGGTGGTAGTCTGGCACCAGCTGGGCCGCCGACACGGTCTGACCCGCCCGGGCCATTTCCAGCCCGGCCCGGGCCACGCCCCAGGCCGACTGTAACCGCAGGTGGGGCGGCGGCAAAAGTGCGGGAATGTCTCTTTCTTGGAACACATTATAGCACAGCTTGGCCCCATCTCCAACTATAATTTGCGTTTTTTTGCCCCCGACCTCAATTTCACCGCAAAGCTCCTCCAGGCCGATGGCCCGGTCCTCACTCAGGCGGCGGGGCACTCCGTTCTCGGCCATAAAGCGGGCGTTGTACACCTGATTGCGGCGGGCGTCCATAGCGGGGCAAATCTCCCCGCCCATATGGGCCACCGTCCAAGCCATGGCCTCCAGGGTGGACACGGCGCAACAGGGCTTGTCGGCCGCCCAGGCAAGCCCCTTGGCCGCCGATACCCCGATGCGAAGCCCGGTGAAGGACCCAGGGCCCGCCGCCACAGCAATCAGGTCCATGTCGGCCAGGGTGATGTCCATATTGTTCAGCATGTCCTCCAACAGGGGCATGAGGGTACGGCTGTGGGTCAGCCCGCTGTTCTGGAAGGACTGTGCCAGCAGGATTTCATCCTCGGTCACGGCCACCGATGCGGCCACCGCCGAGCTTTCCAGTGCCAATATTTTCACAGCTTCGCCCCCTTGATGCTCACAATCCGCTCATTCTCCCCTGCCCCACGGGCAATGTCCACCCGGATGCAGTCGGGGGGAAGGGCGTCGTCAATATTTTCGCTCCACTCCACACAGCACACGCCCCCACGGGCCAGATAATCCTCCCAGCCGATGTCAAACAGCTCCTCGGAGGAGCCAAGGCGGTACATGTCAAAATGAAAGAGGGGAATATTCCCCTCGTATTCGCTGACAATGGTAAAGGTGGGGCTGGTCACCCGGTCAGAAATCCCCAGGCCACGGGCCACCCCCCGGGTAAAGGCGGTCTTGCCCGCCCCAAGATCCCCGGTATAGGCCACCACGTCCCCCGGCTTCAAGGTCTTGCCAAGGGCCTGGCCCAGGGCCTCGGTTTCTTCGGCCGAGGCGGTTTTACGCTCCATATGCGTCACCTCATCTATGGTAAAATAACTGCTCTTAGTAGTTATTTTACCATAGGAATTGTATTTTCTCAATCGCCGTGATAAAATATTTCGGTACATTTCACAATGACTCCAAATTCTAAGGAGGCCCCCATGCTTGGACAGCTTCGAGATACCCTGCGGGACTTTTTCCGCCGTGGGGACATGCTTCTCTTCACCCTGTGTCTGATTGCCAGTGCCTTTGGCCTGGTGCTGATTTACAGCTCCACCCGCTATGACCCCACTCTGCACTCAAACCCCTTGAAGCAGGCCGTTTTTTTGTGTATGGGGGTGGTTATCTATATTATTTTCACCATGGTGGACATTGAGCTTATCGTGGAAAAATCCTGGAAGTTTCTTCTGGCGGGCGGGGTCATTTTAATCCTTATGCTTATCCCCCTGGGCGTGCAGGGGGACAC
>CAZHWK010000164.1:0-4938 GCA_964536405.1 uncultured Oscillospiraceae bacterium | reverse complement strand
CGCAATCAAAGTTTATCCTTTCTGCGTGCAGAGAGATGCTGCTTATGGCCCAGCTCAGAAAAAAAAGCGACGGAACTTCTTTTTATCTTGGCATGGTAAAGTGCCTGATCGGCTTTTTGGAACAAATCCTGAAAAGTATCTGCATCCTGTGGATACCTTGCAACCCCGATGCTGGTGGTAAGGCAGTCGTCCCCATTTTGCACCCGGATGATGGGGGCCAGCTTTTGCCTCAGCCATGCCGCATCAGGACAATCTCTGACCAAAATCATAAATTCATCTCCTCCAAACCGCCCCAAAACGTCGGAAGCACGAAAGGTTTTGCTGATTAAATTGGCCAGTTGCTTGATCGCCTTATCCCCTTCATAATGCCCCAAGGTGTCGTTATAGTGTTTGAAGTTGTCAATGTCCAGCAATAAAAAGGCATGCCTGCCCTGCGTTTCCTTCGATAAGATTTCCTTCATGCGTGCCACGGAGTGTTCCTTATCATATAGGCCCGTAAAGGTATCGGTAGTGGCTTTTTCCTTTAACAACTCATTTTGCCGCTTTATGTGGGAAATATCTGTGATAACACCAATCATTTTAACAGGCTTTCCCTCCCGCAGAATGGGGGTCACATCAATTTTACACCAGGTGAAATCGGAGCCACCGGCCCGCATGCGAGCTTCATAGGTAGCCGTCTTTCCGCTTAAAATGCGGGCAAACGCATTTGAAATAACCGTTTCATCACCGGGATGAGCAAAATATCGGGATACCGCCCGCCTATATGCCTCGGGACTTAGCCTGCTATACGGCTGAATATCCTTTAAAATGACCTCTCCCGCCACACCAAAGATATCCTCCGCATTTTCAAAAAACGTGTATTGCTGCTGCATCAGGTCCACTTCGAACACAGCAATTTTTGCAGTCTTAAGGGCAATGGAAAACCGTTCCTTCAGCAACATGATTTCCTCCACGCCAGCGATATGGTGCAGCCCCATTCCAATCCACTCCTTTGGAGATATATTTGAAAGGTTTTGGACGCCATCGGGAACAGCAACCCTTGCAAAATCGGTTCTCATTCTCTTATCATATCAAAAAAGTTCAAGCATTTCAATACTTAGTATTTTTATATTGTTTTATAGACAAAATATAATAATACTAAGAGGTGATACCATGTTTGCAGAGCGGCTAAAAGTTGCAAGAAAAATCAGTAATTTAAATCAAGTGGAACTGGCAAAAAAATTGGGGGTCAGCAAGCAAAGTGTGAGCAACTGGGAAAATGATAATATCCAACCCTCCATCGATGCCCTTATTCGAATTTCCAAGGTCTTGAACGTATCTGCAGACTATTTGCTGGGACTTGACGCAGAAAGCTATGGCAAGTCCAGAACCATTGATGTAACAGGACTTTCCGAGGATAAAATTTTTCACCTCCAGCTTATTGTGAACGATTTAAAGAATGAGCAGATTGCATTGTGAAAACCGCCTACACCGGCGACTGTGCCCTCTCAAAGTGAAAACCCACTCACAGGAAGTCAGATATGACCTCCGTGAGTGGGTTTTGTTTGGGCAGCTTTCTCTATCTACTTGACCCAAGACTGCCGGAAACTCCGACCAATATCCTCTTGCAGGCTATGCTTGGCTTGGTGCGGCTGCCCAGCCCTCCGTCACAGGCCGGTCACCGTGTGCAGAAGAGGCCCATTCCGCCCTGCTGCCCCCCCTGCAAGGAGGGCTGGCAGCAGGGTCCTATTTTCCAACGCAGAAGCGGGCAAAAATGCGGCCGGTCACCTCTTCGGTGACGCACTTCCCCGTCAGCTCTCCCAATGCGGCCAAGGCCTCCTCCACGTCGCTCAAGGCAGCATCCGGGGTCAGTCCGGCCATCAGGGCCTCCCTGCCACGGTTCACCGCCTCCATGGCCCTCCGGGCGGCATCGGCCTGCCGCTGATTGGTGAGCAGGCTTCCATGTTCCCCGCCGCCGTGGGGGAAGAGGGCGGCCACCTCCTGCTCTAACTCACAGAGCCCCTGCCCCGTTTTGGCACTGAGCTGTACCCTGGCCGGCAACTCCCCGCTCACCACGGGCACGGGGGGGCTTGGCAGGTCGGCCTTGGTCCACACCAAAATGGTGGGGGCAAGGGCCATGGCCCGCTCCACCAGGTCAAAGTCTGCCTGGTCGGGCGGCTTGGAGCCGTCCACCAGCACCAAAATCAGCTCGGCCCCCTCCAGGGCGGCCCGGCTGCGCTCCACCCCGATTTGCTCCACCGGGTCATCCGTTTCCCGCAAACCGGCCGTATCAATCAGCCTCAGCATCACCCCGCCCAAATGGACGGTTTCCTCCACGGTGTCCCGTGTGGTCCCCGGAACGGAGGTAACAATGGCCCGCTCGTACCCCAAAAGGGCATTGAGCAGGGAGGATTTCCCCGCATTGGGTGCTCCCACAATGGCGCAGGGGATGCCCTTGGTCAGGGCACGCCCCCGGCGGTAGGTGGCCAGCAGGGCGGACAACTCCTCCCCCGCCCGGTTTAGGGTGGTTTTCATCCCCTCCACCGTAAAGGGGTCCAAGTCCTCGTCCGGGTAGTCCAGGACGGCGCAAAAGTGGGCCGCCAGGTCAGTGAGGGTGTCGGCAATTCCCTCCACCCGCCGCTCCAAAGCCCCGGTCAGCTGACCCACGGCATTTCGGGCGGCAGCGGGGGTTTCGGCGTCGATGAGGTCGATGACGGCCTCGGCCCGGGTCAGGTCCAGCTTGCCATTCAGAAAGGCACGCTTGGTAAACTCCCCCGGCCCTGCCGGACGGGCCCCTTGGGCACACAGAGCATCCATAGCCAGGGTCAGGGCTACCGGGGAACCGTGGCAGTACAGCTCGGCCGACTCCTCCCCCGTATAGCCCGAGGTATAGCGCACCGCCTGAACCTGATCCAAAAGGTTGCCCTCTCCATCCCGGAGCAGCCCCAGGGTCAGCTTCCCCGCCGGACGCTGGCTCAGGGGGATACCCCCCTGGCCGGTAAAGAGGCGGTCCACCGCCGCCACCGCCCCCTCCCCGCTGAGGCGGAGAATCCCGATGGCCGACGGGGCTAACGGGGTGGCAATGGCACAAATCAAATCTGACATAACGCTCCCTCTTTTAACAAGCCCCCCTTCCCCCACCTCTGCACCATGGCAGGGGCGGAAAAAGGGGGGCAAATTTTTGTAGAAAACAACAGCAAGGTTAACCTTGACAGCGTTTTATGTCAACTCTTCTGTATGGAGAACTTCCACGTCGTTAACATAAGGCCTGTGGAAAACTGTGTGGATATGTGGAAAACTCCTTGATATCACTAAAAAAACCCAAACCGGCCCCAAAAGCTCGATATGAATATGGGGGTGAATATCGGGTGTCAAACCCACAGTCACATAATTATGTGTATACCTGGTTTGGCCCTTTATTTGCCCAGCCGCTGGGAAATCACCCGGGCCACCTTCACTCCCGAAGCCCCGGCCTGGGCCAGACCACGGGTCACGCCGGCCCCATCGCCGATGGCAAAGAAGCCGGGGAGCTTGGTTTCCAGTTCGCCGGAAAGCTCCAACCGGGAGGAGTAGAACTTGACCTCGGCCCCGTAGAGCAGGGTGTCGTAGTTGGCGGTGCCGGGGGCAATTTTATCCAGGGCATAAATCATCTCAATGATGTCGTCCAGCTGCCGCTTGGGCAGGGCCAGGGAGAGGTCCCCGGGCACGGCGGCGGTGAGGGTGGGGCGGGTGAAGCTTTTGCCCAGACGATGCTCATTGGTCCGTACCCCCTTGACCAAATCCCCAAACCGCTGGACCAGCACGCCGCCTGCCAGCATATTGGACAGGGATGCAATGTGCTTGCCATAGCGATACGGCTCATTAAAGGGCGAGGTGAAGCGGTTGGACACCAGCAGGGCAAAGTGTGTGTTCTTGCTGCGCAGGGCAGGGTCGGCGTAGGAGTGGCCGTTGACCGTGTTGATGCCCTCCACATTCTCAGCCACCACATGGCCGTAAGGGTTCATGCAGAAGGTCCGCACCTGGTCGCCGTACTGCTGGGTGCGGTAGACCAGCTTGGACTCATACACCACATCGGTGATATGCTCAAAAACCTCGGCGGGCACTTCCACCCGCACCCCGATGTCCACCTGGTTGTTAATCAGGCCCAGGCCCAGCTTCTTGCACTGATTGGCAAACCACTCGGCCCCCGAACGACCCGGCCCGGCAATCAGCCACTTGCTGGTGACTTCCTCCCCGTTTTCCAGCAGGAGGCGATACCCGCCGTCGGCAGTTTCGATGGCGGTCACATTGGTCTTGAACCGGAACTCCATCTTGTCCTTCAGGCCCTCATAAATGTTCTGAAGAATACGCAGGTTATTTTCGGTGCCCAGGTGCTTACACCGGGCACTGAGCAGGTGCAGGTCATGCTCCAGGGCCTTGCGGCGCAGGGCCTTGGCCTCGGGGGTTTCGGTGGAGTAAACCTCTTCGGTGGCCCCATGCTCCACGTTGATGGTGTCCACATAGTCGATGAGGTTCATGACCTCATCTCCGGACATAAAGTCGGTCAGCCAGCCGCCGAAGGCAGTGGTAAAGTTATACTTCCCGTCAGAGAAGGCCCCGGCCCCGCCAAAGCCGCACATGGTATCGCAGATTTTGCAGTGGATGCACTCCTTCACCTTCCCGGCCACAATGGGGCAGGAGCGGGAATAGATGTCGTGGCCCAGCTCCAGAACCACCATCTTCAGCTCGGGGTGCAGCCGGACCAGCTCATACGCAGCAAAGATGCCGGCCTCGCCGCAGCCCAGGATTGCAACGTCATAATTTGTTTTCATAAAGCGCCTCCTCTGGCGTATTTTCGGATGTACATACTTTATGAGTATACCATATTGCATTCCAATATGGAAGGGGGTTTTCCGTCCCCGGAAGGGGGTAGGAGGGGGAGATTTCGCTCTTTGCAAAGAGCGAGGAACGTGCCGTGAG
>CAZHWK010000163.1:0-4945 GCA_964536405.1 uncultured Oscillospiraceae bacterium | reverse complement strand
GTCAGCTTTTCGGTGGACCAGGGCGAGTTTGTGGCCATCGTGGGCCAGTCTGGCTCGGGTAAGAGTACGGCCATGAACATCATCGGCTGCCTGGATGTGCCCACCAGCGGCACCTACCACCTGGGCGGCGTGGATGTATCCACCATGGAGGACGACGAGCAGGCCGAAATCCGCAACAAAATGCTGGGCTTCATCTTCCAGCAATATAACCTCATTCCAACCCTGAACATTCTGGAAAATGTGGAGCTGCCCCTGCTCTATTCCGGCCTGAATGCCGAGGAGCGGCACGCCAACGCCATGGCCGCTCTGGAAACTGTCGGTCTGCTGGGCAAGGAGAAGCATAAGCCCAGCCAGCTTTCGGGCGGCCAGCAGCAGCGGGCCTCCATTGCCCGGGCCCTGGCTGGGGACCCCTCGGTCATTTTGGCTGACGAGCCCACCGGTGCCCTGGACTCCCGCACCGGTCGGGACGTGATTGAGTTTCTTCAAAAGCTGAACGCCGCAGGCAACACCATCGTTCTCATCACCCACGATAACTCCATTGCCGTCAAGGCCCAGCGGATTATCCGCCTTCAGGATGGAAAAATCATCTATGACGGCGACGCCCACGACCCCATGGCCGTGGTCCAGGTGGACGACGAACTGGAGGTGCATCCATGAATATCACCCAATCCTTTAAGCTGGCCTTAAAATCCCTGATGGTCAGCAAGGTCCGTGCCCTTCTGACCATGCTTGGCATCATCATCGGCGTGGGAGCGGTCATCGTCATCATGTCCCTGGGCAACGGCCTGCAAAACTATGTCAACAAGCAATTTGAGGACATGGGGGTCAACCTGGTTCAGGTCCAGGTCTGGGGGCTGGACGACGGCTCCCGCTCGCTGGAACCGGACGATATGTACGCCCTGGTGGACAAATACCCCAAATACCTCTCCGGCGTTACCCCCTATGTCAACACCACCGCCACCGTGCGCCACGGCTCTGACGAGTTTAAGCGCACCTCCATTTACGGCGTGAGTGAATCCTTCCTCAACGAAAAGGGGAAGACCATGCAGGGGGAGCAACTGGCCCAAGGTCGCTTCCTGCAATACATCGATGTATCCCGCTATCAAAATGTCTGCGTCATCGGGGACTACCTGGCCCAAACCGCTTTTGGCGGCAATGCGCTTGGTAAAACCATCTCCCTCAGCGGTACCTCCTTTACTGTGGTCGGTACCCTGGAAAAAAACGGGGACTCCAGCGAGGGCAGTGCAGACGATAAAATTTATATCCCTTACACCAGTGCCCAGCGGATTAACGGCAGCTCCACCACCAACTTCTACCTGCTGACCAGCACCTCGAAGGAAACCGCCCCGGCGGCCAAGGGTCTGGTGGAAAAGCGGCTTTACCAGACCTTCCAGTCTTCCGACTACTATTTCGTCATGACCTCGGCTGAAATGATGGACGCCATGACCTCTATGACGAGCACCATGATTGTGGTGCTGATGCTCATTGCCGCCATCTCCCTTTTGGTGGGCGGCATCGGCATCATGAACATCATGCTGGTTTCTGTCACTGAGCGGACACGGGAAATCGGCATCCGCAAATCCCTGGGGGCCAAACGGCGGGACATCCGCAGCCAGTTTATCATCGAGGCCGGCACCACCAGTGCAGTGGGCGGCATCATCGGTATCGGCCTGGGGGTCCTCATGGCCCGTATCCTCACCGAGATATTTGCCTTCATTTTGGCCTCGGGCAACGACGGCTTTGTGGCCAATCCCACCCTGTCTGCCGTGGCTATTTCCTTCGGCGTTTCGGTGGCCATCGGCATTCTGTTTGGCTATCTCCCTGCCAACAAGGCCGCCAAGCTCAACCCCATCGACGCTTTGCGCTATGATTAGACGCTTTGAGAATAAAGGAGTCCTAAAGATGAAGAAACGATTGCTTTCCGGGCTGATGGCCCTGGTGCTGGTGTGCAGTCTGCTGCCCACCGCCCTGGCCGCCGAGGCCATTCCCGACGAGACCGAAGCCGCCCAGGTTCTGGCCGCCCTAGATATTATGGTGGGTGATGCCAATGGTTCGCTCAACCTGGGGGCCAATCTCTCCCGGGCAGAGTTTGTGAAGATGGCCGTGGCCGCCACCCCCGGCGGGGCCGGTGTGGGGGCCGCCTCCACCTCCCCCTATCCCGATGTGCCCAAAAGCCACTGGGCGGCCGGCTATGTCCAGGCCGCCGTGCAGGGCGGGCTGATTACCGGCTATCTGGACGGCAGCTTTAAGCCGGGCAATACCATTACCCTGGCCGAGGGGGTCACGGTAGCCCTGCGTCTGCTGGGCTATCAAAACACCGACTTTGCCGGAGCCTATCCTTCCGGCCAGATGGCCAAGTACCACGATCTGAAGCTGGATCGGGGTGTTTCCGCCGGGCAAAACAGCCCCATGACCCGCCGGGACTGCCTGTACCTCTTCTATAACCTGCTCACCGCCCCTTCCAAGCAGAGCGGCCAGTCCTATCTGCTCTCCCTGGGCCACAGCTTGACTCCCACAGGGGGCATTGATCTGGTGGCTCTCATCAATTCCGCTATGGAAGGCCCCGCCGTGGTGGGGGACGGCTGGACAGGCAAGGTCAGTTTTGACCCGACCACCGCCCGCACCGTCTATCGGGGGGGCAATTTATCCAGCTATTCGGCCCTTCAGAAAAATGATGTGGTCTACTGGTCCAAGTCCATGCGGACCCTGTGGGCCTATACCAATCAGGCCACCGGCACCATCACCGCCCTCTCCCCTTCGGCCGCCGCCCCCACTGCCGTGACCGTGGCGGGGAAAACCTATTCCATCGAAACCTCCTCTGCCGCCTATGCCCTGTCCGATTTAGGCGGGTATAAAACGGGCGACACCGTCACCCTTCTTCTGGGCCGCTCGGGCGGCGTGGCCGCCGTGGCCGACAGCACCAAGACCTCCTCGGTGGTCTACGGCCTGGTGGAAAATGTTTCCCCCGGCGTGTACACCGACCCCTCGGGCAACAGCTATACTGCCAGCACCATCACGGTCCGTGCCACCGACGGTTCCCAGCGTTCCTACCGCTGTGACGACAAGAATATGAAGTCCGAAACTCTGGTAAGCGTCTCCACCGGCGGGGGCAACATCACAATTAAGCGGCTGAACAGCAGCTCCATCACCGGAAAATTCAGTGCCGACGGCACCAAATTCGGCTCCTACAAGCTGGCCGCCGATGTGGAAATCCTGGATGTATACGAAAACAGCGGTATGCGTATCTACCCCAGCCGCCTGTCGGGGATTAATCTGACTGACAACAGCAAAGTCAAGTATTACCGCCTAAACTCCGCCGGTGAGATTTCCCACCTGATTTTGAACAATGTCACCGGCGACCTCCATCAGTACGGCGTCATTACCTCTGCCACTGAGGTGGAGGACCCATCCTCCATGGCTCTCATGGGCTCTTATGTCTACGACATCGGGGGCACCCCCGGCGTTGTTACCCCCGCCGCCAAGGTATACGGCGTGTCGGTTGGTCCTGCCCGGTTTGTCTGGGAGGATGGTGCCCTCAAGTCCATGCAAAACCTCAGCTCGGTGAAGCTTACCGAGCTGGATGGCATGAAGGCCCTGACCGCCAGTACCAGCTATCCCATGTGGGACGGCACCCTGGTGTATGAAATTCGGGACGGCAAGTACTACCTCTCCTCCCGCTCCATTGTGGAGGGCGGCAATTTCAGCCTGACCGGCTACTATGACAAAGCCGCCGACCAGGGTGGGGTCATCCGGGTTATTCTGGCCAAGGCAAATACCTGATAGAATGAAAAAACCGTCTGCTCCCTGCGGGGGAGCAGACGGTTTTTTGCACATTGATAACCTTTAAATGCCCAGCATAGCAGCCAATCCCCACAGGGCACTGGCCAGTACGGCCCCGGCGGCCAGCCAGGCAGGCGGAGGGAGCTTTCCCATTCCCTTGCCCCACCCGGTATTTTTCCGGACATAGCGGTTGGCCACCACTTGGGCCTCGGCCAGCACCTTTTCCGCCGTCATGCCTGACCCCAGCATGGCGTCCTCCTTCACGATGAATATAGCCTGTTCAAACAGCTTTGGGTCGGGGGACTTGACCACGATGACCCGCCTGCTGACTCCTTTGACCACGAAAGCATCCTCCTTTTATATGTTTGCTTCCAGTATGGCCGCTTTTTCCTATGGCTATTCCACCTGATTTTGGCTGACTTTTTTCTGCCATTGCGGCGTATACTACTGCAAACCAAAGTCTTTGGAGGTCAGGTCCATGCGCAACAAACGTCTTTTTTCCCTCCTGCTGTTATTTACCGTGAATATCGCCCTTATTCTCCTCATTCAAAGTGCCCAGGCCGCCGTTTACCGGACAGGCAGCACCGGGGCCACCGTCACCACCATCCAGCAAAAGCTCATCCGCTGGGGCTATCTGGACGGCACCGCAGACGGCATATACGGGGCCAAAACAGCCGGGGCCGTGCGCTATTTTCAAAAGGAAAATGGCCTTACCCCTGACGGCATAGCCGGAGATGCCACTCTGGCCGCCCTGGGCATTTTTGAGGGGCGGCCCAGCGGGGGCGGGGCCCAGTCGGGTGATGTGGCTCTGCTGGCCCGGGTCATCTCGGCCGAGGCCCGGGGGGAGCCATATGCGGGCCAGGTGGCTGTGGGTGCGGTCATCCTAAACCGGATTGAGCATCCTTCCTTTCCCGGCACCCTCGCCGGGGTGGTCTATCAGCCGGGGGCTTTTTCCTGTATGCTGGATGGTCAGATTGACCAGCCTGTCAGCGAATCCTCGGTCCGTGCCGCCCGGGAGGCTCTCAACGGCTCAGACCCCTCCGGGGGTGCCATCTACTATTTTAATCCCGACACGGCCACCAGCAGCTGGATTTGGTCCCGCCCCCTTATCAAAGTGATTGGCCAGCACCGCTTCTGTGCCTAACCTCTCCTCTTTCTCCCCAAG
>CAZHWK010000162.1:0-4963 GCA_964536405.1 uncultured Oscillospiraceae bacterium | reverse complement strand
CTTTGGGGCGGCCATGGGGGAAACCGGGGAAGAGGAGCCTACCCCGGCAGAAAATATCAAAAGCTTCTTTGACAAGAAGAAAAAGAAGAAGTAAAATAGAAGGACGGCCTTTGGCATACGCTAAGGCTGTCCTTTTACTTTTTTTATCGGAGGTCCGTGATGCTCTCTCTGGCCGCTCAATATCTTTCCCCTGGGATTGCCTTTGGGGTTATCCTGCTGGCCGTTCTGGCCTGCTTTGTGCTGTACTGGCTCCGGGCTGTCCCTCTCCCCCGCCTGGCGGAAGGGCAGCTTCGTCCACAGCTGTCTTTTTGCGCCCGTCCCACCCCCATGACCCGGTGGGACGGCCTTTTGTGCCTTTTCATCACCCTAGCCTATGCCGCCACCGCCTTTTTCCACCTGGGCAGCCTGAGTGCCCCCACCAACACAGTGGATTTTGCGGAGGGGCTCACGGTGGAATATCTCTTTGAGGACCCCATCTATCTGTCCCGTCTGGACTACTTCCCAAGCCTGGGTACCGGCGGCTACAATGTGGAAATCTCCCCCGATGGGGCGCACTGGTCCACCCTTTGGTCCAAGAAGGAGGACCCCGCCGACCCCGGCAGAGTCACCGGGTACTACTGGGCCGATGCCGAGGGCTTCTCCCCCAGCTACGCCCTGCCCCAGGGTTATAACGACCTGTTCAAGTGGAAGTCGGTGACGGTGGACAACCCCCAGTATGCAAAATATTTGCGCCTGACCGCCCGGGGGGAGCGGGACACCCTTCAGCTAGCCGAGCTGGTGCTTCTGGACCCCAATGGCACCCCCCAGACTGTCCCCGCCACAGTGGTGGCCACCATCCCCGCCCAAAGTGATGCCAAAGCCGCCATGGCCCTCTTTGACGAGCAAGCCACCCGCCCCGAAAAAGCCAGCTGGTACAACAGCGGCTACTTTGACGAAATTTACCACCCCCGCACCGCTTTGGAGCATATCGAAAATTTCCGCCCCTATGAAACCACCCACCCGCCCCTGGGCAAGCTTATCATGGGCCTTGGCATCCGGGCCTTTGGCATGACTCCCTTCGGTTGGCGGTTTATGGGAACCCTCTTGGGGGTGCTTATGCTCCCCCTCCTCTATGTCTTTCTGAAAAACTTTTTCGGCAGAAGCCTCATTGCCGCCTGCGGCACCATGCTCTTTGCCACCGACTTCATGCATCTGACCCAAACCCGCATCGCCACCATTGACACCTATGCCGTCTTTTTCATTTTGGGGGCCTACTTCTTCCTCTACCGCTGGCTCTGTCTGGACAGAAACGCCACCTTCCGGCAGGGGGTTATCCCCCTGTTCCTGTCGGGGCTTATGTTCGGCCTGGGGGCGGCCAGTAAGTGGACGGTGCTTTATGCCGGGGCGGGGATGGCGCTTTTATACCTTTTGAACCTCATCTTCCGGTTCCGCAATCAGCAGGAGGGGACCCGGCCCTTCTGGCCTTGGTGCGGCAAGACTATTCTGGTGTCCGTCCTTTTCTTTGTTGTCATCCCCCTGTGCATTTACACCCTCAGCTACTACCCCTACGCCCTGAACCGGGGGGATACCTCGCTGACCGGGCTTATCCAGGTCATGTGGGAGAACCAGACCCATATGTTCACCTATCATCAGGGGGTCACCACCCCTCACCCCTATCAGTCCGACTGGTGGATGTGGCTATTGGATGCCCGGCCTATCCTTTACTATATGGACAATACCCCAGCGGGCTTCTCCACCCGGTTTGCCGCCTTCCTCAATCCCCTTGTGTGCTGGGGCGGTCTGCTGGCCCTGTTTCTGGTGGGGCGGCAGCTTGTGGTACGGCGGGACAGCAAGGCCCTGTTTATCCTGGTGGGCTACCTCTCCCAGCTGGTGCCCTGGATGCCCATTTCCCGGCCCACCTTCCACTACCACTACTTCCCTGCCGTCCCCTTCCTGGTCATGGCCCTTTGCTATCTTTTCAACGAGCTGGCCTACCACAGGCCAAAGCATTGGCGGCACTGGGTGGTGGGGCTCACCGCCACCTCCACGGGACTATATATGGCCTTTTACCCGGTTCTGATTGGACTGACTGTTCCCACCTGGTACTCCACCCTGCTGCGGTGGCTGCCGTCCTGGCCCTTTTAAAGGAGGTCTTTTCATGTACTACACCGACTATCACTGTCACTCCATCCTGTCCATGGATGGCCGGGCCCCGCTGGAGGTCATGGCCGAACACATGGTGCAGGAGGGCATACAGGAAATGTGCCTCACCGACCACTTCGATCTGCTGGACGGGGCGGCCCGACGCTGTTATGCCCAGGATTTGGACTGGTCCGCCGCTTTGGAGCAGTTTCACAAAACCATCCCCAAGTTTGCAGGCAGGCTCAAGCTGAAACTGGGGCTTGAATACGGTATGGGGCACATTGACCCCGCCGTTTCCGAGCAAATTCTGGCCTTGCCTGAACTGGATTTTGTCATCGGCTCGGTCCACAACCTCTCCCCCGAAGAGGGGGGCGCCGACCTTTATTTTCAGGATATGTCCACCCCCGACGCCTGCCACTGGATTTTGGATCATTACTTTGACTCCATGGAGAAACTGGTCAAAAGTGATTACTACGACAGTCTGGGCCACATTATCTACCCCCTGCGGTATATGAACGGCCTTGTAAGCATCGAGCCTTACCTGGACCGGGTAGAGGGCCTTCTGCGCACCGTTATCCAAAAGGGCAAGTGCGTGGAGGTCAACACCTGCCGAGGCCGCACGGTGGAGGACTGGCGCCCCATTCTGAAGCGGTATCGTGCCTTGGGGGGCGAGGGGATTACTGTGGGCAGCGACGCCCATAATCCCCGCCAGGCCGGGTTTGGGATTGCCCAGGCCTATGACCTGCTGCGGGAACTTGGGTTTTCCTATGTCTGCACCTACGAAAAGCGTAACCCATCTTTTATTCAAATTTAAGGAGGATATTTTTATGATTGCACTTGGCTGTGACCACGGCGGCTTCGCCCTGAAGGAGCATATCAAAGCCTATCTGGAGGGCAAGGGCCTTCCCTGCAAGGACTTCGGCACCCACAGCACCGACAGCTGTGACTACCCCCTCTTCGGCCGGGCCGCCGCCCAGGCGGTAGCCAGCGGTGAGTGTGAGCGGGGCATCGTCATCTGCACCACCGGCATCGGCATCTCCATCTCGGCCAACAAGGTGCCCGGGGTGCGCTGCGCCCTGTGTTCCGAGCCGCTTTCCGCCGAAATGACCCGCCGCCACAACGATGCCAACATACTGGCCATGGGGGCCGGCCTGGTGGGCAACAACATGGCCGAGCGGATTGTAGACGTCTTTTTAAGCACCGAGTTTGAAGGGGGCCGCCACGCCCGTCGGGTGGGTCTGATTGAGGAGGAGGGCTGTTAAGCCCCCCTCCTTTCCTATCTCATTCCACGAAAGGGGGATTGCCGGCATGGAATTTCACGAAACATTGCAGGCACTTCGAAAGCAAAAAAATTTAACCCAGGAAGAGCTGGCTCAGCATTTGTTTGTTTCCAGGACCGCCATTTCAAAGTGGGAGTCGGGCCGGGGCCTGCCCAGCATTGAGTCCCTCAAGGAGCTGTCCAAGTTTTATTCGGTATCCATTGATCAGCTTCTGTCGGGTGAGCAGCTGATGGACATTGCCCAGCAGGACAGCAGGCAGAAGACCCGGGGGCTTTGCCATCTGGCCTTCGGGCTGATGGATTGTGCCATGATTCTATGTTTCTTTTTTCCCATTTTTGGCCAGCGGATCAACGGCTTGATATACGAAGTCCCCCTTATGTCCCTGACCGAGATACACTGGTACATTCGCCTGCCTTACCTGGCTGTGGTCCTTTTCACCATCTTCTGGGGGATTGCCGCTTTGGCTCTGCAAACCTACAAGGGGGAGGTGTGGCGGGGCTGTCAACGTCCCATCTCCCTGTTTCTGAGCATTACAGGCTCCCTCCTGTTCATTATGACCTTACAGCCCTATGCCGCCACCCTTTGCTTCCTTTTCTTGCTGATGAAGGGGATTTTGCTTTTGAAAACCCGATGACACCCTTCGTGTCACGGATGTTCCTGTGAAATTCTTACCCTTTTCTTCTCCGGCTGTTACAGTAATGCCTGGCAACCGCCCATGCATTTCTAAAAACGAAGGAGAACGAAACCATGAAAAAAAGAACCTGTCCCCCCTTTGCCCTTCCCGCCAGTCTGCTGCTTGTCTTTGTCCTTTACACACTGGCCCTTACCCGCATCGATGTTCGCCCGGTGGGCCCCCAAAGCTCCCTGGTAGGATTTTCCACCCTCAACGCCTGGGTTCACCGGCTGGTGGGGGTTCATATGACCCTTTACACCGTGACCGACTGGCTGGGACTTATTGCCTTCTTTGTGGCCCTTGGGTTTGCCCTGCTGGGCCTTAGGCAGCTCATCCAGCGCAAACATCTGCTTCTGGTGGACCACAGCATCCTTGCTCTTGGCCTTTTTTATGTCCTTGTTATGGCCAGCTATCTGTTTTTTGAGGTCTTTGTCATCAACAGCAGGCCGGTTCTCATCCATGGCGTGCTGGAGGCCTCCTATCCCTCCTCTACCACCATGCTGGTCATGTGCATCATGCCCACCGCCATGATGCAGTTTCACCGCCGCATCCCCAGCAAGGCCGTGCGTATCCCTGTCCAGCTCCTGTGCGGCGGCTTTACGGCTTTTATGGTCATCGGCCGCCTGCTCTCAGGCGTTCATTGGCTCAGCGACATTGTGGGCGGTATCCTGCTCAGTGCCGCCCTGGTGAGCTTTTACGCCGCTGCCATAACACCCAAGGGCGCATAAATCGTCGGTTTCCAGGCCAAAAGAGGGCGTTGCAGAATTTTTATTCTGCAACGCCCTCTTTTTGTGATTCTATTTCCCCGATGAACCCGTTCTGCTATTTCTTTACAGCTCCAAGGTCATGCCGCCATCCCCAGCGACGTGCAGGTGCTGGAGCAAATGCT
>CAZHWK010000161.1:0-5000 GCA_964536405.1 uncultured Oscillospiraceae bacterium | reverse complement strand
GTTTCTTTTCCAGCATACCCTGAAGCTGTGTTAGTACAGTGGAGAAAATCAGATAGACGAAGGCTGCCTCCATATAGAGAACAAGAGGGTTGAACTTGACAGCAACAATGGCCTTGGCGGTCTGCAAAATCTCGGGAACTGTAATCATAGCGACCAGGGAAGTATCCTTGAGCAGACTGATGAACGAGTTGGCCAGAGAGGGCACTGCCACCAGAGCAGCCTGAGGAATAATGACTTGGATCATGGTCTGAAGCTTGCTCATGCCCAGAGCCTTACAGGCTTCAAACTGCCCTCTGGGAATGGAACCCAAAGCGGCCCGAATAACCTCGGAATTGTAGGCACCCTGGCTGATGGTCAGGGCAATAATGGCCGAGGGAATGGGAGCGAAGATCAGGCCAATGGAGGGTAGGCCGAAGAAAATCACGAAAATCTGAATCATCAGAGGAGTGCCACGGATGACCCAAACCACAAACCAAGAGATGGCCTTAAAGGGTTTAATTTTGGACATGCGCATGAGTGCAAGTAGAAATGCCAGCGCCAGGCCCAAGACAAAGGACACCAGCATCAGCGGGACAGAGATGATGAGGCCCGATTTAAACATAGGCCAAAATGAATGAATAAGTAGTTCTATGGTTTCCACGGCGGCCTGCCTCCTTTTTTCTGGGAAGGGACGCCGACGCCGGACGGCGTCCCTTTTTGTGGATTATTTCTGGTACAGGGAAGTGCTGTCGGCCACAGCCTGGCCGAAGTACTTTACGGTGAGGTCATAGCTGGTGCCATCGCTGTTCATTTCCTCCAGAATTTCGGAGACCTTATCGCACAGCTCCTTATCCTCCTTACGGAACAGGGCGGCCGACTCAATCATGTAGCGCTCTTCTTCCTTGGGCTCAAAGATAGCGACGATTTTGACGTTGACCTCGGGACGTTCCTTCATATAGGCATCTACGGCAGCCACGTTGTTGATGTAACCCGCAGCACGGCCGGTGGAGAGCATATCCATAGCGGCGGTCAGGTCGGCGTCGGCAGTCTGCGCGCCAAAGCTCTGGGCAATCTGACCGGCGGTGGAGGAAGGAGAGTTGGCGCAGAGTTTGCCATTCAGATCCTCGAAGCTGGTGATGTCGGTGTCATCGCCATTGACCACCAGACAGAAGGGATTTTCGGCATAGGAGGCACTGACAGCATACTTCTCCTGACGCTCGGGCTTGGGGTTTACGCCACAGATAACCGTGTCATACCGGGAGGCATCCAGACCGGCCAAAACGGGATCCCAGCTGTTGGAAATATTAAACTCGGCTTCGACACCCAGGCGGGAGGCAATTTCCTTGGCAATCTCTACTTCAAAGCCGGTGATGTCGCCGGTACCATCTTCGTTGTAGACATAGGGGATCCAGTTGCCCTCGGCACCGATGGTCAACTTGCCGGCATCCAGCACCCGCTGGAGGGAGCCATCACCCTGGGTGGCGGAATCGGACGTGCCTGCATCGGGGGTGGGAGTAGGATCGGTTTTGCCGCCGCCACAGGCAGCCAGGGAGAGAACAAGGGTAAGAGACAGCAGGGAAGAAATCAACTTTTTCGCTTTCATAGGTTTCACCTTTCCTTTTCATGTCATTATTGTTTCAGTGCAGCGCACTGAGAGGGACAGGGAAGTCAGTCGGTGATAAAGCGTTCCAGAACCCGCAGGTTCTTTACGTCTGCGGCGAATGGGTCGGTAAAATAGTGTTCATCGGCCACCTCTTGCACCAGATAACCTGTGAAATTATGGCGGCTGAGAATTTCAAGCTGCTGAGTAAGGCTGGTGTTTCCGTCGCCCCAGATGTTGTGCAGCCAGGGGTCCCCATCTAAAAAGTGGAAGTGAATTAGATTCTCTCCAAAGGCTGAAAACCAGTCCTCCAGACTTTCTCCCGCAGCCCCGGTGGCAATGTTGTCCACCATCATTTTGAGATTGGGATGATTGACTGCTTGGAACATCTGCTTGGCACGTTCTAAGTTATAGACCAGATTGCTCTCATCGTCCCGAAGAGACTCCATCGCCAGGAGGATACCTTCCTGTTGGGCTATGTCACACAGGCGGCCAAGATGGTCCCGACAACGGTTCCACATCGTGTCCAAGTTTTCGCCATGATAGCCCCAGCCCGAGTTGACCACAACACGGTCAGCCCCTAAGCGGCTGGCCAGCCGGATGGCGTTGGAAAAATAGCGAAAGGAGTACTCCAGATGCTCTTGTGAGGCATACTGGTACTGGTAGGCAATACTTGGGGCGGTGAGAGAAACCACCCGCAGTCCACGCTCGTGGAGTTTGCGCAGCAAAGGAGCAGGGTCTTCAAAGCCTTCATGATCCAGCCAGAAGTGGGATCCTCCGCACCAGAGTTCAATATTTTGAATGCCCAGTCTTTGCTGTGCGTTCAAAAAGTAGTCTAAGGAGAAGCGGCGGTAATGTTGGTTCATGTTCACCAGTTGACTGCGATGGATACCGGTCATGACGAACACCTCCCTCGCAGGGCCTGAAGGGCGGTACAATCCGGGTGAACGGGAGTTTCATGATAGCGTTCACCGGGTAAGTGGAGGGACAGATCACCCTCGTATCCGGCCTGTTCCAGCAGCTCAAGGTAGCGATCCATGGGAAGACAGCCTTCGCCCCAGGCTCGCCAGCCATGGTAGTTGCCATCACAAAGGCGGACAAGGCCGGTCTTATCCCTCAGAAGAGAAAACCACTCCGGAATGGTTCCACCCGACACACTCATAACGTTAGTGTCAAGGCACACGCCCAAGGCAGGATGGTTGACCTGCTCCAGTAGCTGGGCAAGTTGAGAAGCGGTGTTTAAGACAGGAGCCTCTGCAATCAAAGGTGTCTCACGTCCCATAGTGGGGGTGAGCAAAAGGGTAATGCTTGCTTGCCGGGCCAGAGGGGAGAGGCGGGAAAGCATCTGAGCTGCATGTTCCTCCAAGACTTCCGGCGGAAGGTCCCAACAGGCACCAGCCGCACCAAGCACCAGGCGGGAGCAGGAAAACGTATGGGCCAGGTCCAGACAATGACGGTAATAGTCAAAGGTGGCCTGCCGTTGTACTCCCTCTGGTGCGGTAATGGAATAGCGGTAAGACGGAGGCGTGAGGGCAGCGATTCTCATCCCAAGCTGCCCCAGGCGGCTCCGCAAAGGAGCGGGGTCCTGATACCCTGTATGGGAACAAAAAAAATGAGGGGTTTGAGGGACAAAGTCCAGTTCGGTAAGCCCCAGGGTCTGCATCTGGGAGAGAAAATGGGAGAAGGGAAACCGACTGTACTGACCATTACTGCCTAATAACTGCATATTGAACGCCATCCTTTGCGTCCTTGCATTCTTCCACCAGAATCGGGGGGAGGGAAAGACCGTTAACATACTGATGCTGCATCTCTGGAAATTTTCACAGGAGCGATGATAAACGGGGCTTCATCCTGTAAGAATGGAAGGAGGGATTATTTAATTTCGCCGGGGTAGCCATCAATGCACATTTCGAACCAGATGTAATCGCACTTGTCGCCGGCGGCAACCTTGCTGCCATGCCAGAAACCGGTGGGAGTATAGGACAGGTCACCGCCATCCATGTGAACTTCTTCTCCGCCGCCTGTGTAGACGAATTTGGAGCCGGGAAGGGGGAAGTACCACTGGGCCAATTCATTGTGGATGTGCTGGCCGATTTCGATAGGGCCTTCGCCCCGCACACAGCCCATGGACAGACGGCCCAGGTTCCGATGCTCCAGAAGCATAATGGACTTGGTCGCATCGTTGTCCTTAAAGTCCTCGTCGTAGGTCCAGCCCTGGCTGATGCCACGGAAACGGGGGAGGGTCATCCGGGACTCTACCAGACAAGTTTTGTCGTAATCGCTGAGTTCGGTCACGATATGAAGAAACTCAAGGGGCTGCTTGCTGTCGGCCGAGCAGGTGATGGTGAAGTGCTCCCGATCAAACTCCGGGACGAAAACGCCGGGCTCCACAATGTTAAAGGCCTGACGGGGAGTGGTGACATAACCTTTGCCCTTGGTAAAGATGAAAAGCTGGTTGTGCTCAGTCACGGAATAAATGTCGGGGGTAATGCTGTGACCGGGCTGAAGCGCACAATGCTCAAAACGAGCCTGGTCAAACTCACCCTCCAGAACGGGAACCTGGGCATAGCCATCCTTGAAATCGTACTGAACCTCGCTGTAACGGGCAACTTTAATTAGGGACATAGTATTTCCTCCTTTATTTGTTTGGGAACTTAAAGCATTTTGCTCAAGAAATCCTGAAGACGCTTGTTTTTGGGGTGCAAGAAGAATTCCTCGGGTTCACTGTTTTCCACGATGACACCGCCATCAATAAAGATGACCCGATCAGCCGCCTCCCGGGCAAAGCCCATTTCGTGGGTGACCACCAGCATGGTCATTCCTTCCTGGGCCAGCTTCTTCATGACATCCAGGACCTCACCGACCATTTCAGGGTCTAGGGCAGAGGTAGGCTCGTCAAAGAGCAGAACCTCAGGCTGCATGGCCAGAGCTCGGGCGATGGCAATGCGCTGTTGCTGGCCACCCGAGAGTTGGTTGGGGTATGCGTCCCGCTTTTGCTCCAACCCCACTGTTTTTAACAGAGCCATACCTCTTTCCTCGGCTTCGGATTTGGAAACTCCCTGGACCTTGATGGGGGACAGGGTAATATTTTCCAGAACCGTTTTGTGGGGGAAAAGGTTGAACTGCTGAAAGACCATCCCCATGCCGAGAAGGACCTTGGAGCTGTCCTTGACCGAGGCCGAGACCAAGTCCACATCATGATAGAGGATTTGGCCGCCGCTGGGCTTTTCCAGCAGGTTAAGGCAGCGCAGGAACGTGGATTTGCCACAGCCCGAGGGACCTACAATGGCAAGCACCTCACCGGGCTGAATCTCAATGTCGATCCCCTTGAGGACCTCGTGCTTGCCGAAGCTCTTTTTGAGCCCCTTTACCGTTATCATGCTCATAGTTTCTGCCCTCCGTAAAGTGTAGAGGTTTGGTA